>NZ_PGUB01000001.1:0-123595 GCF_002924285.1 Aquimarina sp. I32.4
TGAAACCATTTAATGGAGTGGCAACTAAATATCTACAGAATTATATGAACTGGTTTATGGTCTTGGAACGCATAAAAGAGAATAACCAACGTCTCAAATCCTTTGCCTACTATGCCCTTGCTGGACAAAATGCATGGCAAATTTGGAAAACAACAACTGAATCAGTCATATAGTAGAATATAGCCTAGACTAATAATAGTATATAATTATATACTTTAATAGCATGAATAAGTCTGATTGTTTTATTGATAAAAACGTTGCTAAACTTTAGAAAGAATAGGTGTAAAACAAAAACCAGCTACATTTCTGTAACTGGTTTTATCATTTATTTACTTGTGCTGCTTACCGATGATCGCTACTATAAAAATTCTAGTAGTAGTTCATACTAGGTAACAGTAAGGGGGAAAAGACAACTAATTCATTGATTGAACTAGTTGCCTTTATGGTTATAATTATTTTTTGATTAACCGTTCTGTTTTGACATTACCATCTATGTAAATTTTATAGATGTATATACCATTTCTTAAAGAAGATAGATCTTCTGTAAAAGTAGAATCTCCTTTAGAAATGTTTTGATCTACAAGGGTTCGTACTGTTTTTCCAGAATAGTCATAAAGTACTATTTTTAAAGCGCTATTCTTTTTAGAGTTTACACTAATATTAACCTGATCAGAGACTACAGTAGGGTATAGATTAGCCGAGATAGAATTTGTAGAACCACAGTCTGATACAAAACTCCATACAGCACTTACTCCAGGGATATCAGTGATCTCAGCATACCATTTATTTTTGTATACTTTCCCTTCATAGCTTACAAATTGACCAGAAGCTGAGTATACTTTAGCTTCCCATGCAGCAACATCTCCACAAGCTCCTCCAGTAGTTTTCTTCTTAACAGTAAAGGTTGTATTGCTTTCTGAGGATAAACCTTCGCCATCAGTAGCAGTTATTTTAAAAGTAACTTGCCCAAAAGCAGTAGGAGTCCAGTTGGCTGTATATTCTCCAGAAGGACTTTGAGTAGCAGTAACTGCAGTATTGTTTACTGTAAAAGCAACATTACTAATGGATACATTGTCATTTACTAATGCTTTTAATACAATACTAGCCAGTTGAGATTGCTCTATAACACTTGAATTAGCAGGCGAAACTCCAGTTATTGAAGGTGCTGTGTTCTGACCTGTTTTTTCTCGTACAGTAAAAGTGATTTTGTTTTCTGTAGTTTTATTGTCATTATCTATAGCTATAGCAGAGATAGTAACTGTTTGGAATGCAGTAGGTGTAAAGTCTGCAGTATATCGATCTCCTGTTTTTGTAGCAGCTATAACAGTGTTATTGTGCTTGAAAGAGAAAGATTGTACAGTACCGTCACTATCAGTTGCAGTGGCAGTCAATGTAACTGTTGGTAGTGTTACTGCTTCTATAATCTGACCCTTTGTTGGTTTCTCCCAGTTAACAGTGGGAGCAGAGCTAGGTGGCCCAGTACATTCTTTTACGAGCTCCCACATACTGGCAACTCCAGGTGTACTACCGTTTGGTGCATACCACTTGTTTCTGTAGATTGCATTATTATATCTTACATAATTATCCTTGTCTTTATAGATTCTAACGTTTATCCATTCTGGAATTTCATTACAATCAAGATTAGTCCCATCCCAAATGATTACTTTGTTGGTAGCAGTTGCCGTTTTTCCATTTTCAAAAGTTGCATTAGAAGTCATAATATGACTTCCGTATCCACTAGGTGTCCATGAAAAAGTAGCACCATTGAATGTTTGAGTACCAATAGTTGTTGTAAGTGTTTTTAGAACAGAATTTTTCTGATCTACTTCTATATTTACAGCAATGGGAGCAAAGGTGTTTTGCAGAATTAATTGATTGTTTGTTGGAGACACAAAGGTAATTGCAGGTTTTTGTGCACATGGTTCAGCGGTAAAATCACCTCCAGAATTACCAGCATATTTAGTCATATCTTTACAACCACAGTCAGATAAATCATTTACACCATCCATATCGGTTCCGATATTATAGATCCCAGTAAAACGTTCGTAATATCCAATTCTGTCAGCTACTTGTCCTTTTTCTGAAGCACCTCCGTGTCCACATTCGATACCTCCATTGATAATGTTTACAGTCATTCCTAATCCAGGAACTCTGTTTTTTTCGATATCTAATTCATTAGGAATCCAAGTGTCTGCCATCACTGTATGTGCAGATGGTTTTGGGTATTGAGGTGTCATCCAGAACCAGATAGCTGTTTCAAATGCTAAAGCGGAGTCCTCAAGTACTTTGCCTGGATTATCTAATAGAATTTGTTTGTCACCAAAGATAATATGACTGGCAGCTCCATAGTTAAAGTTATAAGAAAGTTGGATAGGACCTCTTCCTTTGTATGACTGACCAGGTGTTGCAGGGTAGTGAGGATCGTTTGCAGCTACATAGGGAGCATCTGTTTTTTCTTCATTGAAATGTAATCCCCAAGAGAATCTTCCTCCTGGTGCTGTATCCCATCCTCCTGTAGTTTCGTGAGAGATATTTGCAAAAAAGGCAGAAAGTTCTCTTTTTCTAGTTTCTAAAGTTCCTTCTTCTAGAAATGAAGCATAATCAACATTATCTATAATGATTTCTTTTTCTAAGTTTCTTGGTGCATCAAAGTCAATATCGGTTCTTAGTAATAAAGAGGCTCCAGTAGTTTTGTCTGTACGAGTTATTCTGTATGCGTTGGTACCACACCTTCTTTCAAACATTACTTCGATATTCTTCATTCTCTTAATAGCTTTTATAAATGCATCATAGCTATAAAAATCATCTTTAGGATCTATTACATAAATGTCTCCTACAAGTTTTGACCCGAATCTGTGTGGGAATAAAACATCCCATTGAGCTCTAGATACTAGTGGGTGTTCTCCTTCTGGAGCTGTAGTGGTTTTAGAAACAGTAAAGTTTACTGTTTGCTCTGCAGTGGCATTTTTGTCATCTGTAGCAGTTACTATCGCTGTTTGTGCACCAAATGCTGTTGGTGTCCAAGAGGCAGTGTATTGATTGTTTACTAAGACCGCTGTCAGTGTTTGCGTTCCTATTTTAAAGGTTACAGAAGCAATAGTTCCATCAACATCACTAGCTTCTGCAATAAGAGTAATTGCATTAATTGTAGCTTGTTTGATATCTTGCTGTGTTGTAGGTGCTATAAAGTTTACTACAGGAGCCTGATTAGTTGTATCCACTGTTTTAGAAACAGAAAAAGCTACTGTTTTTTTGGTAGTGGTTTGTTTGTCATCAGTAGCAGTAACAGTTAGTGAATAGTCACCAAAGCCTACAGGTGCCCATGTAGCAGTATATTGGTTATTTACTAATGTGGCTGTTAATGTTTGCGTTCCTATTTCAAAAGTTACTGATGCTACTGTTCCATCAACATCACTAGCTTCTGCAATAAGAGTAATCTCTTTTGGAGTATCTTGCTCAATTTTTTGTTGTGCTGTAGGAGATATGATACTTACAACAGGAGCTTCATTGGTATCTATAACTCCAGTTGCAAAGGCTTTATTGATTACATTGGCCAAAGGAGCTTTTGTTGCTGGGCAGTATGGGTATTTTCCTATTTTTTTGGTTTCAGGACCAACTACGAAATCACTAAATACTTCCCAAACGATACATCCTGCTAGTTTTTTGTTTTTGATATATTCTGCTTTTAAAGATAAAGAGCGTTCATTATCATAACTTAGGAAAGAGTTAGATGTTTTATGAGTTAGGTAAGGTACTTTTGCTGTATCATCCCAGTTTTCTGTCCAGTTTCCTGAAGCTAATTCTTTTAAGATTGTTGTGTAGTAAGGAGTTCCTTCCATGTCTTTAAAATTAACAAGGTCAGAGGCCGAATCTACAGGTCCATCTACTGCAAATACTTGAGGAGTTTTTTTGGTTTTTCCACCTAATGTTGGGCTACCTTCTGTAGTAACTGCTCTTCCGTAAAATGCAACTCCTAGGTTTACCTTTGATAGATTTACATTTAATGCTGCTAATTTTTTGTAGGTTGCATCTAATGAAAAATCTTGATATTCTGCTTCTGGGTAGTCATATAATGGGGAATTATGTCCAGCTTTGTTAGACCATCCACCATTAAAATCATAGGTCATCATGTTGTAATAATCCATGTATTTATCTAGCTCAGCCCATTCTAGACCTCCTAATTTAGAAGGAGAGGCAGACATAGCAGCAGTTATTAATTTGTTTGGCCCAATGGCAGCTCTTATTTCTTTTACTAGGGTTGTAAAGTTTTTATAATCTGCTACTGATCCAGTAAAGTTCATACCGTCAAACGGCCCTGGGTATTCCCAGTCTAAATCGATTCCATCAAATCCGTATTCGTCGATTAATTTTTTGCAGTCTGCAACAAATCGGGCTCTTTTGGTAACATCTGCGGCCATCTCTGGAAAATGTTTACACATACTCCATCCACCAATAGATGCCATTACTTTTACGCCATTTTCATGCGCTATTTTAAGCATACTAGCTTCTAGGTATTCTTCTAAAGGCCAAGTTCCTTGTTCTCCTGTTGCTGTTTTTACCCATCCTTTATAGGCTCCTTCTGGATGAGGCTCGTATCCTAAAGCTCTTAGCTTCTCGTCCCAGCCCCAAAATTCTTTTGGCTGGCCTAATACTAAGGCCTTATCATGGCTACTGTTGGCATCAGGATGTAACATGTCTCCTGGTTGTTGTATTTCTCCAGAGGCATAGATTTTTGGATTTCTTAAATCTCCACTATGTAATGATCCGTCTGTTGCTACTCCAAAGAATGAAAAGTTAAGAATGGTATATTGTGAATAATCTATATTATAGTGATTCAATGATTTTGCAAGGACATCAAATTTTGGACCTTTCCATGCGTCCCAATTAGGAACATACCCTATTACTTGTTTAGAATGATTGGCTGTTGTGTGGCTTCCTCCAGAGTTTATCTGAGCGATACTGGTGTAGCCAAGAATAAAGACTAGTGCCATGACCAGCTGTTTTAAGCCTTTCTTATAAAAAGGCTTCTTTATTATACATTTGGTTGTTCTGTTCATAGTAAAATGAATTAAGTTGAGTTTAAAAATTAATTTAATTGTTAACACGTTGCCAATTTTATTGGCTGAGCGATCTAATTTGGATGTTCATGTAGTTTTGGCAAAATAAAATATACGAAGGGTGTACTTTTATCCATGCATAACATCGATATGTAGATTAATGACTTTATTTACAATAATGTATTTACGCTCGAGAGAGGCGTGTTTGGTGTTGTAAATGCTAATATATTGTTAAGATATGTTAAGGCCTATTACTGTCAAATAGAATAAAGACCAGTATGCATTATACATTGCAGAAGTAACCTATAACGACACTAATATGTCTGATTATCTGATTGATAAAAACGTAGCTAAACTCTGGAAAGGATAAATTTATTCTTTAAAACAAAAACCAGCTACATTGCTGTAACGGTTTTTATCATTTATTTACTGGTAATCGCTACTAGAAAAATTATAGCGTTAGCCTGTACTGAGGGGCAGCAGGGAAGAAGGTTTTATTACTGCTATTATTAATATTCAGGAGATGATTTATAATAACGAATGTATTTCTCTATAGAACTGAACTTACCTATTATAGAATTTTATCTACAACGAAGCTTTTCTTTTTAAATTTATCTCAGTCTTTTAAAAGCTTGTAGTGTATGAATGAGCTTTGCTTTTAAATTCTTTATTTTTTAATTATTTTTTGTATCCAATTTTCTTTCTCTCATTGGATTCAGGTGTGTCTAATTTTTTATTGAGTTCATCAAGATAATCAAAGACCAGCTCTATATTTTTACTGTGATTGGTAAGTTTCTTTTTTATTTCTTCGATTTCTAGTTGTACACTTAGAGTATCGGTTAGGGTTTGTCTTATTTGGGTAAACACTCTAATAATCTGTATGTTGACTTTTATGGCTGTAGGACTATTGAGCACGCTAGATAACATGGCAACACCTTGTTCTGTAAATGCCATCGGCATATATCTTGTTCCTCCCCAATTTGAGGTGCCAAATTGGCTCCTCAAGTTTTCGAACTCTTCTTTAGGCAGTTCAAACATAAAATCTTCAGGAAAACGCTCAATATTCCTTCTTACTTGTCTTTTTAGTTGTTTAGTCTCTACCTCATAAAGTTCTGATAGATCACTGTCTAAGATTATTTTTTGATTTCTAATTAGGTATATTTTACTAGTGATTATCTCGTTTGGAATAATTATATCGTTACTCATTCTTTAAGTTTTTAAATTCTTTATTTTTTTAATTATTTCTTGTATCCAATTTTCTTTCTCTCATTGGATTCAGGTGTGTCTAATTTTTTATTGAGTTCATCAAGATAATCAAAGACCAGCTCTATATTTTTACTGTGATTTGTAAGTTTCTTTTTGATTTCTTCGATTTCTAGTTTTACACTTAGATTATCAGTTAGCATTTCTCGCATTTTTACATAAGTTTCTATAATTTCAACACTTACATCGATTGCTTTATCACTATTTATAACATTTGCTAACATCATTGTTCCGTGTTCTGTAAAGGCATAGGGTAAAGACGGGGAGAACTTTAGTTTTTGGAGGTGGTCGCAATTTGCGACTACCTGATCTTTTTCTACTTTAGTCAACCGGAACATGAAGTTTGAAGGAAAACGCTTTACGTTTCTTTTTACTTGCTCATTAAGTCTTTTAGTTTCAACTCCGTAAAGCTCTGCTAAATCCCTATCAATGATTACTTTTTGATCTCTTATTATGAGTATTTTACTCATAATTACCTCTTTAGGAACTATTGCTTTTTCGCTCATATTGATGTAAAATTAGTCTAGTTTGGTAATTTCTTCGTTGCTTAATCCTGTAAGTTCTGTTATCTCGGTTATAGTGCACCCTTTGGTTTTCATTGCTTTTGTCATTTCTTTCGCTTTAGATAAGCTAAACAGGTAAAAACGGATATCTTTCTGTTATCATATATGGTTTGTTAGAGAGGTGATATGCAATATTACAGCGCACAAGTACCATTTTTTGAAACTGGCTAAAAAAAAATAAAAAATATGAGAATTGTATTCTGATCTACTAAGAAGAAGGGAGGGTTTAATTTGTTGGTTCTTTGCTTTTATTACTCGTACTGTTTACTCTTACCCGCCAATCTTTGACGCCACGAAGCATAGCTTCGCGGTAGCGGGAGCTACCGTTATAATTACTACCACCAAACAAAACAAAGACCAATATGCACGATATATTGCAGAAGTGATCTATAACGACACTAATATGTCTGATTATCTTATTGATAAAAATGTAGCTAAATTCTGGAAAGAATAAACAACTATACTTTATCAAACATAAAAAATCCACAACATTTTACTGCTGTGAATTTATTAATATACCACTTTGATCATCCTTATTAATAAGTCAAAACTTTTCGGAATTGATTGGCAGGACTGCTTTCTTTTACATAAAACCCAAATTTAAAACCTACAACTTCTGCATAGACAAAACTTTGAAGAGTAATAGCATATTCTATAGGAGCACCTAACTCCTTCATTATACTAATCATGCGATACATTTTAGTTTTTGAGACTCCTATCTTTGTTGCAAATTCTTCTGGTGACCCTGTTGCTTCTAAACGGATCAATTGATCAATACGTTCTATAAGCTTTACTTGTTTAATAATACTATTCATAATAAATTGCAGATTAAAAATGAGTGTACTTACGGTCATTCTTTAATAGCAAGTATGAGATTGGTTTACGTAGTTTAGTCATACCCATTATCATTTTACATTGGGGGATTAATAATAAACAGGTATGATGTAATAAAAATTAGGATGAAAAATTATCTTGAATTTATTTTTTCAAATGTAAGGGGAGTGATTAGCTAAAAACAAGGAAAACAGGTCTTGATTTATCAAATTAGATTCGTTTTTTATAACGTAAAAATCTACAAATGAGGTTTTTGTGAAATGTTTTTGGTTTCTTTAAACTTTGTTGGTGTAACTCCTGTATATTTCTTAAAAACACTATAAAAAGTACTTACATGATTAAATCCCACCTCATAACCGATTGCAGAGATTTTATATTTGTCAAAATCAGGATTAGTTAATAACGTTTTAGCTTCTTCAACTCTATATTCATTAATATAGTCCGTGAATTTTTGACCCGATACCTGATTTATTAATCCAGAAAGTGTGGATCTGTTTGTTTTTAATTTTTTTGCCAAGGAATCTAGTGTTATATCTTGATTTCTGTAAATATGTTCTTTTTCAACTAAATCCTTAAATTTTCTAAATATTGGGTGTTCTTCTGTGTATTCTTCTGCATTACGATTATTTAATCTTTGAGGATTCTCATTTGAAGAAATTTCTTTAAGTAATTCACTAATGGCTTTACGATCTTTTGCTAGTTTAAATTGATATAACCCTCTGTAACCAATCCAATAGAACATGATAGATATCCCTAACCATATTGGATAATAGAGTTTTAAACCTCCAAGGCTAAATTTTGTCGCTAATGAATAAATTACCACCCAAATAAGACACAATATAAGTCCCGATCTAAGAAGAATATTTAACCATTTAATATTAATTTTAGGGTTACGATTCTTTGCTATTTTTAACTTTTTATATGCTAGAAAACCAACAGACAAAGCAATAATAAAAGCAAGATATTCCTCTGATATATAAAATATTTCAACCCAAAAAGGATAGTTCTCCGTAGGATTACGAAAAATATTAATTAATATATGTGTAACTGAAGAAGCTAAAAATGGTGTTATTAAAAACCAAAGAATATGCTTTTTAATCTTATCGCTTACATATTCGTAGACATACATATAAAAAGTTATAGGAAATAATAAATGCCAAGGAAGATAAAACAGGTTAACTTCTTCATATTGCGTTTCTAAACCAATATCTATTAACCAATAATATAAGTTATTTAACGATAAAGAAATAATTGTTAATGCTAAATATTTGTTAGCCCTATCTTTAAAAGCTTTCGAGGTTAAAACAACTATACTGAATAAAAACCCTTGCACTATACCAGCAAAAATTATAATATTAAAGAAGTTAAAGTTTAAATTCACTGATAGTTGTTATTTCAAATAAACATGTAAAAACTGTACTTATTATTTGAAACAAATATCCAAAAATAAAAGCCAATATTTAATAGAATTATCAAATATTGGCTTATAATCAATGTCTTTTTTTTGATATCTCAATGATGCTACTAAGAATTAATTAACATACTGGATATCAAAAACTTTCCATTTATTGTCTATTTCATAAAGAGAATAGCTAATCTCTTTTATTTTTGAACCTTTATCAATCGCAACAAAACTTACCTTTGCTTTTGAGTTATTTACATTTTCAGTGATAGTATAATTAAAATACTTAAACTGATTCGTGAATTTCTTATTATTTCCTAGATTATGAAGAACTGTAATCATCTCTTTCCATTGTTTTTCCACATCATGAGACTCAGGAAATTTTTCAAAGACTTTATCTAAATCAATATATTTCTTTGCCTCTTCAAAATTTAATACTGCTTCAGCAGCTTGTAACTTTATAACTGACATTAAAGGTGTTTCCTTAAGTGTTTTATTTTGTCCTTTACATCCTAAAGATGTAATAGAAATAATAATTATTATAATATATCTCATAATTTAATTTTTACCGAAGTATTCTAAATAAGGTTTAGCTTGAACATTTTTTGGACCTTTTATTCTTTTTGCATTTTTTGTTTTTAAAGCTGCATTATATAAATTATTTGGAGCTACAACATCAGTCGCTTTATAACCTAATGTTCTCAGTGTCCAACCAGGGTTTATTCTTTGCTCTGCATTAATCTGATTTTTATTGTTTAAAGCTGAGTTAGCAACTCTTTGCGTAAAAGTAGAACAGTTATTATTACAAGCATTATAGCTGTTTTTATTACTTATTTCTGTTTTAGCTGTTTTTTTTGCCGCTTCATCTTGAGTAAATGTCGTTGACAATTGAACAATACCATCAGCAGATCTGCCTTCTGTATGAACATTCCCGTTAACTTGAGTAGTAACATCTGTATTAGTTAAATCACTTAGGCTTTTTATCTGAATTCCTTCTGAATAACCAGGTTTAACATCATCTTGCATCTCTAAATTACCAACTGGATCTTTAGGCCATAAATCATAATATGTGAATGTACCATCTTTAACTTGTTCTGTTACAATATTTCCATTCGCATCGAAAATGTCGTTACCATTTGTGTCTTTTTTATTTTGAGTTTTATAGTTATCTATCGCTATACCCGCATGACCTGTCTCTCCATCTTCTGAAAACCAAGTCAATATATAAATGTTATTACCATCGGGATCTATAACATTTATAGGATTATTAATAGCGTAATTATAAGGAGACCATTCTAAATAACTATCTGCGTGGTTATCAATATTCATCCACCTACCAAGTGCTGCATCATAGTTTCTAGCATGAAAATCCAACCATTCAAGTCCAAGTTCGTCTTGTTGTTCTTTCCCACCGAACTTTAATAATTGCGCTGTAGAGTTTCCTAAAGAAGATACAGAACTGTTATATCCTTTATGAGTTAATCCAAAGGGATAATAATTCGATTCTTCTACAATCTCAGGAGTACCTGCATCATTTTTAGTATAACTTAAACGTGTATTCCCTAAATGGTCTTTATAATTGTACACATATCGATATCCTGTACCATTTGGTGTTGCATATCCTTCGGGCGTGCTAAAATACTGGAGTGCACCATTCTTATAGACGTAGTTACCTGTGTAGGCGGTTATAGCTTTAGGTTTGTTGGGTTCTGTTACAATCTTTTTTTGCTTTACTCCCGTTGCATCATAGATGTAACGTATATATTTTCTTGCAGCATCTACATTTATACGTGTTGGTAGATTTAAATGATTATATAGGATTCCTCCTATATCTTTATTAAAATCCATATATAAATTCCCATTGGCATCATATCGGTAATCTTCTTGAGCATTTGTGCCATCTTTAAATCCGTAGGATTTATTACCTGTATCAACCACCTTTTGTAGCTTGTTACCTTCATCATAATGATAGGTAAGGATATCCATATCTGTATAGTTAGTCCCATTTTGAAAACCGTTTCGGGTTAGGGATTTTATATTACCCATCTTATCATAGGTAACATTACTCAGGTTGTAATTAGTGGTATTGCCTGTAGCACTGTTAATTCTATTTAATGCATCATAAGAATAGGTATACCATCGTTGTGTATGATCATTGGCAGTTTTCCACTGGGTTTCGCTAATGTTTCCGTTATACAGGGCAGTAGCCCCATGTTCTGGTGCATTATAATTGATCTTAAATCCAAATAAATCACCGTTGTCTGTAGCTCCGTTATTGATCGATTTCAACCAGCCTTGTATATTATAGTCATAGGCTATATTCTGTAATCCTCCTCCTACTGATTTGGATGCTAATTGCCCCAAGGCATCATAGGTGTTTGATACGATTAATTCTCCTGTTGTTTCTTGGCTTCTAATTTGAGCTGAGAAATTTTTATTAACTGCTCCAGAAAAATTAAATCCATTAGCTAGTAGGATTTGTTTTTGTGCTATATGATTTTGAGTTTCTGTAACAGGAGTTGATATTGTTATTGTTTGGGGTGGAGTAGGCAGATTATTAGTATTGGTGGTACAGTTGATACCAGTCTGATCTTCTATACACTGTCTTTGTGTGAGAAACCTACCCATATGATCATACGTAAAAGTGTCTATAGTTACAATAGGAGTATTGGTATCTTTGGTATGTGTTGTTTTGGTTTGTTTCACTTTACCTATAAAGTCTAATTGCGTTTCTACAACATCAGTAACGCTAAGGTACTCATTTTTACTTGCAACATAAATAGCTCGTCCTTTTTTATCATAATAACTTACTGTCGTAATCCAGTCATTGGTATCTAGAACTTTTATTTTACTTCCTGTAGGTAATGATTTGGTAGTGTTTACAGTTGGTTCCCCATAAACGGTAGTGGGTTGTATAAAAGCTTGTGCAGGAGTAGTACCTAAGAAATCATAATCATCATAATAATTAATGGTTAATACCTCACTAGTAGTAACTTTTGGGTATCCTCCATCATCATAATGCATAGATATACCTCCAATAGTGTTAACATTTTTTTTAACGACCCATAGGTTTGTGGTAAAATTAGTGGCTTCTGTTTGTAACTGAATTCTTGTCTTACCAGTAATTTTTATTTTACCTGTATAGACTACTCTGCCAAAGGCATCATATTTGGTAAAGAGCCATTGATTTTTTTGTTTTAAAAAGGTATCTTGAACCATCACTGGCTGATTCAAATTATTGTATACAATATACTCCCATCCTTTACCAGGAACCTTCTTTTCTATCAATCGATTTCTATAATCGTATTTGTATTGGTAACATAACTCTGATAGCTCTATAGTAGATACGCCATCATTGGTAGTTACCTTAGGTGGAATGACATAAGTAAGGTTACCATAATCATCATATACATAATACGTATCGTGAGTTATGCCAGCATTATAGGTTGTTTTTAGAATTACTCTACCTTGTTTATCTTTATACTCTTTGGTAGTATGGTCATTAGGATGCGTCTGTCTAGGCTGCCAATTTTCATCTTTAGTAGAGGTAATATAAAGCCCATAGGCTGGATAATGCCCTCTTTGTACCAATTGGGGGTATTCTGTATTGTTACCAGTGAAGTTTACTTTAAAACATACGATCTCTTTGGATGCATTGGTATCCCACCCAAATTTGATAGTATGATCTGTATCATTAGTAGAATCTGCTTTCCATGCTGTCCCAGGAGCAGCTTGTTCCAATATACGATTTAGAGGAGAGGATTCAAAAACACTTTCTGAATACGCATTAATATCTGAGAGGTTAATTACCCCAAGGAAATCATCGGCATAGGTATTCTTATAATACTGGTTAATATCAGTATTTATGTTTACACTCTTATAACTCCCAACAGTATTATTCGCTTCAAAAGGTAGATATTGTTTACCTTGCCTGCCATAGGTATCGTAAGTTATATGGGTTACAATATCTTTACCAGCTGGTGAAGCTTTGATCGCTCGTTGCTGTATAGACCTACCCAATCCATCAAAATAGGTCACACTCTCAATTGTCTTATCAATATCATTGATATTCGAGCAATTCACGTTCTCTAGCTCTGCAATGGTCACAGGAGTTTGAGGTGCTGTGGTATGTACATAATTCTTATCTGATAATACTACCTGAGCCTGAAGATTTACCCCTAGTAGCACGATGATGCTATATATAAATTGTTTTTTCATTTTCTATGTTGTTATATAATTAGTGTTGATCTCCACAATCTGGGCAGTCACCACCACCGTTACCTGAAGAAATACTGGCTACAACAATCATAACCCTTGAGACCTTCTGCCCTGTAAGATTATCTTTTACTGTAGCCTTGACACTGTATTCATGTGTACCTGTTGCAAAATTAGAGAAGCTAAAATTCGTACTCGATCCAGAACCAATTGTTTGTGAAGGAGCTGCACTCTTAAATACTCTCCATGTTATTTGATGTGATCTAGAACCTCCTGATATATTAGTTACACTAAATCGTACATTAGCACTTGCACCAGAAACAGAAGTAGCAGATTGACTTGTTTTGATAGTCATACCATTATACGATTTCAAGACGGGAGTATTAGAACTCCATTTAGAATTTGCGTTCTGTAATGTTAAATCAACTACTTTAAGTTTGATCGTATACGTTCCTGTATTAGGAAAATTGTGAGAATATGTTACTCCTGTAACACTCTGTTTTACGTTATTCACATACCACTCATATCTTCTAGATCCAGAACCCCCTCCAATATTAGAAGCTGTAAAAGAAGTGGTTGTACCACGAACGATATGAGTTTTTGAAGCAATTACTCTGGGAGTATTTAATGGGTTATATGCATACAATTTCTTGACACCACTAATCTTTGTTTTTCCACTGTTATTGTCGATTACCTTGAAACGAATATTATATGTTCCAGCTGTACCTGGTTTATACTTTAAAGTAGTTGTGGTATTAGCTTGTTTTACATTGTTTACAAACCATTCGTATCTTAAGTTACCTGTACCTCCTCCAATGTTGGAGGCGTTGAAATCAACGTTAGTTCCTTTTACAATATGCGTGTAATCTGAATCTACTATAGGTACATTGATAGGAGGGTAAGCGACTACTACATTCATTGTTTTACTTACACTATGTTTGGCCTGACTGTTATAGGCCACTACTAATACTCTATAGGAGCCTTCACTGCTAAAGGTTTTGGCAAAACTGGTAGTGGTACCACATTGTTCTTGTGTACCATCAACAGACCAAGTATAAAGATCAGCACCACTACTCCCTATGGTATTGGCAGTAAAGACAACTTCCTTTTTAGGTTGAATTGAACCTGTCCCAGATAGGTTGATCTTTACCTCACTCAAAGCATTGGATTGTTGTCCCTGATAATTATAATTAATTTTTTCTATTACCTTACTCTCATCGTCTATGACATAATTTAGACGGTTTATAATATCATATTCATAATACAAGGTGTAGCCCTTGGGATCGGTCATACTGGTTACTCCTATCAAAGGATCATAGGTATAAGAAGATATCATAGCATTGGGTAATCCTACCCGCATTGCATGGAGCGCATCTCGTAAAGCTCCTTCTTTACCACTACTACCCCGAGTACGGTCATTATCTGCATTTGATTTGGTTTGTAATCCAGCAATATATCCTGAGACTTCTATATACGATGCATTCTCGATCTTGGCAATAGGATAAGTATTTTGATACCCCCATATATACATGATATGCCTCCCATCTGCCCTTGAAACTTCTATAGGATTACCAGAGCTATCATATTTATGGTATTGCACTTTATCTGTTAATGGGTTAGTTGTGGTAATCGCTCCTTTTGCTGTTTGTATACTTTTAGGGAAAAATGAATTGGTAGCAATCCCTGGCTTAAACAAGGTACGCTGGGTAGATAACAGTGTAGTACCCATATAGGATTCTGTTTGTATAGGAGTAGCAATACGGTGTAATTGCTCTAATTTGAAATATGCACTCTCATCATCAATACTTAAATTGGCCAATTGACCTCTTTGGTTAGGATAATAGGTTTTCGTTTTTAATTGACTCCCTAGACTGTTTTTTACACCACTTTGAGTTTGAAAATGATTGGGGTGGTCGTATCTATATGATTTCTCAGTAACTACTGGATTCTGCCCATTGGTGTCATAGATCGTTTCTTTACTTGAGGTTAGTGCTTTTTTGCCTAATGAAATATAGCTCTTGTTATATATAAATCGATGATTGTACCCTCCACATCCCGGAATAGTACTTGAAGGCCCAACCATTCCATTCGGATCGATTGAATGTAAGTGATTAAACGGTAGTGTTGACTCTGCCAAAGTTGAATATGCATTATCTATTGATTTAAGCAAGGTATAGGTAATTCCTGATTTTTTATACACTTTTTGAGATTTTAGGCTACCTCCTGCCCAACTTTTTACTTTATAATTCATAAAATTACCATATCCATAAACTCTGATCGTTTCAAGGTGTGTTTGGTCTATTGGAAAAGGAGGAAAAATCCCACCACCAGAACATACTTCATGTACGTATCTAGGGTCTTTATAAAATGTAAATGCCGATCCACTACCTGGTGCACCTGTATCCATCAAACGATATACAGGAGTAGGTTCATACTCATATACGATTTTACCGTTATCAATTCCTGAAGCATCTGTATTATACTCTGTAACCTTTGTATATTCTGCAGATGGGCCACCATTTACATTTAATGAATAAGTAGGATGTGAACTAATAATGTTTAAAAGTTTTGGCTCACCAATTATTTCATGTAAAACCCTATAATTATTATCAGATACAGGAATTAAAACTCTAGGTTTATTGTAAGTATATTCTTTTTTAGAAGTAAATGCAGTATCAATACCATCATAGCTTGTAATTGATTTGATACGCAACCCTCCCACCAGTATATCTTTGTCTACGGCTTCATATCCATCTGACTCTTTCCATGATACATTAACAACAATCCCAGCACATCCGTAATTTGGAATAGAATTGGCAAATTCTTCTAGCTCTAGCTGATACGTTCTATTAGTATACTGTTTGATCGCAGCTGAAGAATATCCATTGTCATATTCTTGATCCCAAGACACAAAAGGTCTTTGGTATACATCATTATTTACCTTTACAAAAGCTTTGCGAGAATTTTGATTATGAAGACACGGCCTAAAAGAATATCGTAATACAGGATCAATAGCTCCACGAGGAATAGTATAACTAGCTGACAATCTACTTCTTCCACATCCAGTATCAGGAGAATCTACCGCAAAAGACAAGTTTTTATTCCTATAAATAGGTTCGTTTACCGTAACAGTATATTTATTAGCTTCATATTCAAACTCAGTATATCCGCCTGTGGGGTAGGTTATTTTGGTAAGAATCCCAGCTTTCGACTTATATTCATTGGCCGTTCTATCTCCTTTTCCTACTTCTGTTATATGTGGAAAAGGTTTGAGATTATCTCCCATAAAATAAAGGGTTGTCGTATGCTTATGCATATAACTTTCTGAATTGTTATTGGCATATCCCCAAAAATCCTGACCAGAAGAAGCTCTTATAGGCAATGCGGTAGTGTTATAGTCAAATGTATATTGTTGGGGTGTAGGGGCATTACTATAAACATCTACTCCCGTTAATTTTAGGGATTTGCTATACGCCTCTGTACCTAACTCGCTTTGAAGAATTCTGTCATACCATCCTCCAGATCGATTGTAATAGTCGTACTTAAAAGATATTTTTTTGATTAATGTGGTACTACCGTTTATAGTACTATATACTTTGATATGATTTAATTTACCAGATTGGCTATCTAATCGATCTAAACTATAATCAAACAAAACATAGCCCATTTTAAAATCAATTCGTTTCAATGTTTTTTCATAAGATTTGTACTCTAACTCCCCATTTTGTCGACTCACTGTTGGAGGTAGCGGACTCCAGCTTGGTAAAGGGGCATCTACTGCCGAAGCCAAGGCCATAGAAATCTGATCCCCTGTTTTTTCACTCTTTTTATCAAAAGCATGACTATCATACGATAAAGTTACCTCATCAGTTTGATTGGCAGAGATCACTTTAGTAAGATAATATGCTGTAGAATACTTTTTATACCCTGGTCCTATATAATGATTTCTATGACGATCTATTTCTTCTATTGCATCAAACTTTAACAAGGTGCCATTTTCCATCATTGCATTAATACTAGGGTTTTCTAGACTACCTCTAGTGATACTTATAGGGTTATAGTCACGAAATACATACTTATTGGTGATGTGATCATATGTAAATGTACCAGTAGTACCAGAATAATTAAAAAGGAAATCATCGGCATTAAGGTCTGCTCGTTGTTGGGTTACACCTACAAAAAGTGAGGAAAATGGACCAAACTGCACATTACCAAAATCCAGAGAGGTTCCATTACCAGGTAAACCTTTTACACTTCTTACAATCGCTCCACCGGCATTAAGGGTCCATCCTAATCCTACCCAAGAGGCTTCTTCATTTACCCTAATCCCTGAGGTAGCATTATAACTTAAACTGATTGGTATTTCTATATCCCCTTGCTTGATTGTATATAAAGGGATAGAAATATTAGTAGTTCCTAAATTGGTATTTACAGGAAATGCTCCATATTTACCTAAACTTGCCGCGTTAGGTGATATAGGGGTATAAGTGTTAAGTTCCTGAGCAATACCAATTCCTGATAAAAACAGGAATAGATAGATAATGTGTTTTTTCATTAGATGGTATATTTATGTATTTCTAGATTTAGACAACTTCATTTGATCTTTTAATTTTTATTACAATTTCCCACTCATAAAAGTGTACAATGTGTTTATATCTGTGCATAAATTCAATTTGTTAGGGCAATAGTACAATATAGAAGTACCATTTTTTGAAACTGGCTAAAAAAAAAATAAAAAAATATGAGAATTGTATTCTGATCTACTAAGAATAAAAAGAAAGGAAATGGATTTAACTTATTGATTATGTGTTAGTTATTGATTTTTTTGAGGTTTGGTAGAAAAATAAAAAATAACGAGGATAATATGTATAATTATCCTCGCTATTACCCAAATCCTGAAAAAAAACCAATCTTAATAATTATTGTATCAAAAAACTACCTTTATATTGTTGCTTGTTATCTCCTCTGAGAATATAGTAGTATACCCCAGACGTAAGGTCTTTTGTTTCAAAAATGAAAGTATTATTATTGGTCACAATACTTCCTTGTCGAACGATTCTTCCTAGCATATCTACTACAGTTATTTCTAATGCATTGTGTGTATGAGGCACTTGGATTGTTGTGTTGTTTTTGAATGGGTTAGGGTAATTGCTAAGTTGAGTTATTGTAACTTGTTCTACTGTTTCTGCAAGAGCAATTTCTTCGTTTTCACTTTCAGGCTCAAGGTCAGGAGTAGTCGTTGGTATTTTTGTAAAACCAAGATTAGCGACCTCTAGATAGAATGGAGAGAAGTTTTGGTAATCTCCCTGAATAGAAAATACAACGCTTCGTATATTTCCTATGCCTTCTTTACTTTTGCTACCGTTAGAGAAATCAGAAAAAGAAAGGATATATGTCTTATTTTCTGAAGAAGCATCAATTGTATATCTCAGCCTATTATTCCAATCCGTTAGATTTTCGGTTACTAATATGATTTCTATATCCTTATCAGCTTGCATGTCAAATTGTATTGCATCATAATCAGACACATCCAGTGTAAGTTCTCCTGCCAGAATATTTCTGAATAAGTTTATAGTTTCTTTTACTTCGCCCTCTACTACGGCATTACGTTCTATAGTATAGCTATTGTCTTTGATTTCTGGGTTGTGTTGTGTGATCTCAAAATTTTGGATAACTGCTCCCCGATCTAGATAATCGATACCCCAAGGGCCATCGGCTAGGTAAAGGGCATCTAGTTGAGAGGAATCTTCTGTTGCAATAGAGAATCCTATATCAAACAGGTTTCCAGTATCTATGCTTATTCGTTCATTATAAGCTCCAGATAGTGCTATTGTTTGAGTCATATTACGTTCTTCTGATAGTTCGGTTGCTCTTATGTTTCCTGAGAAATTGATATGACTTGCACCAAGTTTATTAACGATATTGAGTATAAGTTTCCCATTGTTATATGATCCTTTTTCTACAAATACTGTAGGCACTGTTTTATCGGTTTTATGACTTCGTAGTGGTTTATTTGTTAAAAAGGAATCCAGAATATGATTTGCAATATTTGCAACTTGTGGTACAGAACCTCCCCATACTTGAAAATTAATATAATTTCCTTCTGGGTAGTTGTCTATATTCCATAAACTATAGATTTCATTTTCATATTCTCCTTTTTTGATAGAAAAAGCGATTGCGTATTCTATTTCGCCAGTAGCTCTCTCTATTCTTGTACTTATTAGAGTATGCTTTTTTATGTTTACAGTTCTTACATCTAATAGCTTAGAGCCATTCAATCGGTCACAAATTGTTTTTGAATGATCATAAACGGTCCCTTCTGTTGATGTTGCTAGTGCAGCAGCCACTCTTTCTTGTCCGTTATAGTAATCTACAGAGAATACAGCATTTGCATTTGTGATCCCCAATAGATCATCAGGACTTGATACATAGGTAGATTCTGTTTTAAAGATTCCTGTCTCTGGGAAATAAGTACTTAAATCCTCACCATTACTAGATTTATATGATTTTACACTTGGTTGAAATTTTTGTTGTGCCTTTTTTGTATTGAAAACACGATTCGTTTTTGTACGATTAAAATTTCGTTGGGCGATCAGGTTTGCTAAATCCCCGTTGCTTTCTAACCCACCATTATTAGCAGAAGTTACATCGGTTGCAGTATCAATATCTACATAATTATCTGTGGTGATTGCGGTGTATGGACTTGCTGTGATATAGAATAAGGTATCATTAAAATCTTGATCACAAGAGGCATAATCTCTTCTTATATCTTCAAATCCTAAAATAATTCTTTCGTTATCGGGATCTGATAGCAGTACGTTATGATACCTCAGTATAGCATCACTCTCTGGGTTGTAATCAGGATTAGAGTGTAATTGCCAGTATCCTGTTCCAACACAATTATTTTCCCAGGCATTGGCTAATAATACCCATCCAATACCCGTATTTGGGGGGAAGCTTCCTATTTTTACTTTATCGCCTATCTGTAACCCACCACCACTACCTACTGCAGATACGTTAGGAAAAATAATCGTAATATCTTCTGGTGCTGGAATAGATGGTGAAGGAGTATTGATGTCATAGGTGTAAAACCCTAATGTATTTCTATATCCTGCCCCTTCTCCTACAAAAGTAACCCATATATCAGCCTGTTCTTGTACCACCACATCAGTATCATATCCAGATGTAATATAGTGTGGATTAAAATCAGGTACAGGATATCCTTCTGGCAAGGCACCATTAATCATATCTATCGTTTCTTGAGTTACGACATCTTGCCCGTCAAGATATTGTGGGGTTCCGTCGGTAGAGAAACTACCAAGATAATTATATCTATCGCAAATTTCTGGGATAGGAAAACTCTCAGGAGTCTGCCCACCATTATCAGTAGAAAAACTACTTTTTCTTAAATCAAAGCTATCATCCAGCCCATCTTGGTCATTATCAATTCCTGATAAAGTAGTCTCAGCAACTCCATCACCATCACTGTCGTAGGCTTCTGTACTATCTGATATACCATTATTATCAGAATCTGTATCTAGATGGTCATAAGTATCTGTGCCATCTGTATTGATTGTCCCGTTTGTTGTCCCTCCATAATCAGAATCAAAAGCATCATCTAATCCATCATTATCAGCATCGGTATTAGATAATCCAAGATAAGAAGTCGCATTTTGCCCTTCTATAAGGTCTACAATTCCATCATTATCAGAATCAATATCGTAGCAATCATAGATAGTGTCATTATCAGTGTCAATAAGTTGCAGGTTTGTACCAGTTTGGTCTGGATCAAAGGCATCTGCTAGTCCATCTGCATCTGTATCTATAAAGTTGGTATCTAAACCATTATGAACTCCATCATTATTAGAATCTTTATCACCTTGTCCTGCCTCTACAATATCATATATGCCATCGTTATCAGAATCAATATCAAGGAAATCAGGAATCCCGTCACCATCTTTATCAAAATCATCTTGTACTACATTATCTCCGTTACCACTGATGTCATTATCTAGGTAATTATACATGTCATCACCATCACTATCTCCATAAGGGTCTATACCATTGCATTCTACGGTATTTGTGATTCCATCCCCATCACTGTCGATATCCATAGAATCCAAAGCACCATCTTGATCTTTATCTAGGGGAGAAATACCACTGGCACATTTGAACCCATCATTAGAGTTTGTGGTTTCGGTAAGGTTTAGTAATGTTGCTGTAGGAGTATCACTCGTATAGTCATTTATTAGATAAAGGCCACCACTATTGTCTGATAAATAGAGTCGGTTATTGGCATCTGTATAGGCTGCTCCAAATGTACTACGAGGAAGGTTTGTTACATCTTTACTAGAAAATACAGGAGTTCCAGATGAGAGATCCCATTTATATAATTTCCCTCTACTACCACCATAAAAAGAACCATCAATATATGCAATATCAGCACATGTGCTAGGAGATGTTTGGTCAGCTGTAATAACCTCAAAAACAGGAGAGGATGTGCCGTCATAATCTTTTAGATTTGTTATTTTATGAAAAGTGTTTTTAGTAGTGTTTTGAAAAACCCATAAGTTCCCATCTGGATCAACATCTGCAGCATATCCACCGCCAAAAACTACGGTTCCTGATGGGGCTATTGCACCTAGATCAACAACCATGTCTTTTGCAACTCTCAGTAGGTGATTGTCATTTCTTTTGATGGCGTATAAATAGTTGTCAACCACATTATATCCACCAGCATTGTAAGAAGAATAGGTATGTAACCCATCAGAGTATGAGCCTGTGATGGGATCATACGCTTTCATTACACCAGAGATCACTTGATAAAAATTACCATCATCACAATCAAAAGGTTGTTGAGCGTGTATAGAAAATGTAATCAGTAGAATGAGAAGAGTAGTTATTTTTTTCATAGCGGTATGGGTTTAGTGTTCTGATGGTCAAAGCTAATGGATACCTGCTTTTTTGGAAAGATAATTCGATAAGCTGTAGTTTGTTGTAGGTGAGTAGGTTTTAAATCAAGATAAACATGATAGATTTTTAAAAAAAAAGGGGTGAGTGGGATAAAGAGGGGGGATGAGAATGAAAATTTTATAATGTTATTTTTCTCTAGAAGTACATTATATAGATAGACTATGGTCAATTACAGTAGATATCCTCAAAAAAAATATAAAAACAAGCTTTATTGTAAATAGAAAGATTAATTATACTAGTAATAGCCATTTTTTGTTAAATTAGTTTTTTTTAATTTATAGATACAACAACATATGATATATTTTTTACTATTAGTAGGATTGTTAATAATTCCTTTATTGATTGGGATTTCTATTTACAATGGTTTGGTTAATAAAAAAAACACGATGCAGGAAGGGTGGAGTAGTATTGATGTTTTTCTTAAGAAACGAAATGATTTAATCCCTAATTTATTAGAAACAGTAAAGGGGTATGCTACTCATGAGAAGGAGCTTTTTGAAAATGTTACTAAATCAAGAAATTTAGTTCAGAATGCTAATACAGTATCTGATCAAGGGAGTGCAGAAAATGCTTTGAAAAACTCTATGATGAATCTTTTTGCAATTTCAGAGAATTATCCTGATTTAAAGGCAAATCAGAATTTTATCGAAATGCAAAATGAATTAAGTGCTCTTGAAGAAGAAATTGAAATGGCACGAAGGTATTATAATGGCACTGTAAAAGATAATAATATTGCTATAGAGAGTTTTCCATCTAATATTATTTCCAATATGTTTAATTTTGAAAAAGGAATTTTCTTTGAAATTAAAGACGCTTCAGAGAGGGAGCCAGTAAAAGTGTCATTTTAAGCCCTCAGATTTTATGCTCAATATTTATGCTGCATATGATGTGTTTCCTAGCGCCAAAGGATCATCTACACATATAAAAGAAATGATATCAGAATTAGCTACTCATGGAGATGAATTGAGGCTACTTTGCTTACGAGGAAATGATAAGCTTCCTGCGGTACAAAGGCATGATAATATTCTGATCAAGAGGTATTATTCTGAAGAGAAACTAAACTATCTAGAAAAAGCGTCACTATTTTCTGAAGAAATATTTTTGGAGGTAGAAAGAAATGCAAAGGATATCATGATTGCTCATTTCAGAGATATTTGGAGTGGATTAGGGATTGTAGCACATAAAGATGTTACATCCGTTTTTGAGGTCAATGCTTTGACCTCGATAGAACTATCATATAGATATCCAAATCTCACAGATGATTTCTTGGATAAACTTAGATCGCTAGAACAAAAATGTCTTTCTGATGCAAATGTAATAGTTACACCTTCTTATACAACAAAAGAATTTCTGGTATCGAATTATACAATTCCTGAGAAAAAAATAAATGTTATCCCTAATGGAGCTTATATTCCAGAGAGTTTCGAGAAACCAGAGGATATACCAGAAAATTATATTATTTATTTTGGAGCCTTACAGCCATGGCAAGGAATAGAGGTACTCCTCAAAGCAATGACTTTTTTACAGGATTATAAAGAGTTGAAATTAGTGATTTGCTCCTCTGTAAAAGAGAAAGCATTTAAGCCATTACAGAAATTTATAGAGAAACTAGAGATTACCAATCGAGTGATTGTAAAATCAAAACTGCAAAGAGAGGAGTTATATAATTATATACATTATGCAAAGCTATCAATAGCTCCATTAAAAGCTTGTGACAGAAACATTATTCAGGGATGTAGCCCTCTCAAAATATTAGAATCTATGGCCTGTCAGACGACCATAGTAGCATCAGATTTACCAGTGGTCAGAGAACTTGTTTCAGAGAAAGAAGCTATGTTGTTTGAGCCTGATAGAGAGTTAGATCTGGCACGATGTATTCGTTTTTTATTGGATTCACCAGAAGAATCTAAAATTTTATCTGATAATGCTTTAGCTAGGATGAAAAAAGAGTTTACTTGGGAGCTACAATTACAGAAGTTAAAAAAACTATATAAGGAAATATCCACTTACTATGAATAAACAAGGGTCTGTATTAACCAAAGAACAGTATAGCGGAGCCCCTATAGAAAGGGCACATTTGCATAGAGGTTTTTCTTCTAAAAAAACACCGCTAAAATGGATTCGTTTTTTTAGAGCCTGCGTATTACAAAGACAGCATGCAAACGATGTAAAAAAGAAAAAAATTAATAAAATTTGGATTATAATTGTAAGTATTCTTGTGCTTATGTTTATTATAAAACAATACTATTACTTTCCTTTTACACTTGTCTTTATTATTAGTATCCTCACAGGAATAATAATGACAGTAAGGACAAAAAAGAGATTCAAGAAAAATTATACAGATGGATTTGATTTTTTTTCAGATTATTTTTCTGCTTTTTTTACATTAATAGAAGAAGACTTACTACCACAATCCAGAATTACATTAGAAGCAAATGTAAAAAGTACAATGCTTTCTGAAAACTTGAAGAAGAAAGAAAAACATGAAGCAAAGACTTCTGGTTTTTTATCAGGGACAAATTATTTTTATGAAAAAGAAATAAGTAAGGGGTCTTGTTTTTTTAATGATGGATCTATTGTGACCTTTAATTTTACAGAGCGTTTGCGTAATCGTATCGTAAATAAAAGAAGTGCAAGTGGCAAAAGAAAAACAAAACAAAAGTATAGATCAGTATATCCGTTTACTTTAAAAATGAAAATACCCAAAGCAAAATATATTCAGAAACAAGGGATGGATACATCAAAAGTTCAGATGGTAGAAGATGAGAACTATTATGTTGTTAAAACCGTCAGGAAATTTGATATTAAAAATGAAAATCCAGAAGAATATAACCCATATTCATCGAGCTCTATAACGATGTTCTCTGCAGATTACTTCTCATTAGAATTGATCAATTTAATAAATGCTAGTTATAGTTGTGTAACACCAAGAGTATAAAAACCATGGAAGAGAGAAAAAAATGTGAAGAAACAATCGGGTTGTTTGTATTGAGAACTTGCGATGCCATGATGGTTCATGCTTGTGAGAAATGTAATAAGCCTATATGTAATATTCATGCATTTGTACCAATAGAAGACCAGAAATCTATCGTTCCAACCCGTCACTTTTGCTTAAGCTGTTTTACAGAACAAGATACAAGGCTAACCAAGGATATAGAACTATACTCAAAAGACAGATATGTATGGCGCAGAAAAATGATAGAAAGATTTCATAAAGAATATGAGTACATGTCTTTTATAGCAGAAGATTATGGGTATTTGTTTGCAACCAGTACTTATGGTATGTATGATGATATTGACGATAATACCTCTTATTTTGATAGCTAGATGAGTCTTTTATTTATTACACAACATTATCATCCTAGTAAGGGAGGAATGGCCGAATCATGCGATCGATTGATTCGTAATTTTAGAAAACACAAAATAGATGTACACATAGTACATTTTAACAATAGAAAAACAAAATTTCATACAGAAGCTGCTGTAAAAGGAAGTTATTCTACAGTACCAGTATACCATTCAGAAGAATTCACACTAAATCTGGCATCGCAGTTCATACAAGAATTACCTATGCTAGATGAAATACAATACGTAGTCGCATTTGGCGGGCATCTACCGATTGTTTTGGGACCTATTATATCAAAATGGATAGATAAAGAGCTGATTACCTTGATACGAGGAAATGATTTTGATGAAGCCATTTTTTCAAAAAGACGAGAAGCATTATTATATACATTACATCAATCAAAATTCATATTTACTGTTACAAGCGAGAAAAAAGAGAAAATAACTAAGCTTATAGAACATCCCAATGTTTACTTTACACAAAATGGGATTGATTGTAACTTATGGAAGCCAGCAAAAAGCCAATTGCCACAGATTAGTGCACTAAAAGAACTTTCCAAAGAAAAAAAGCGGATTGTTATTATAGGGCAGTTAAAAGTTAAAAAAGGAATTCTTGAGTTTTCAAATACGTTCTCATCGTTTAATTACAAAGAAGAGTATGAAGTTTGGATGGTTGGCGATATAGAGGAATCGGCAAAGGATTATATTGATCAATTGGATATTAGAGTACGGTTTTTTCCTTTTGTCAATAAAAATGAATTGATTGGTTTTTATCATGCAGCAGATATTGTAATGATCCCTTCTTTTTATGATGGTATGCCTAATGTATTACTAGAAGCAGGAGCCTCAAAAAATGTAGTGATTGCATCAAGAGTAGGAGGAATAAAAGATGTAATAGAACACGAAGAAGATGGTTTTTTGTTTAATCCATTAAAACCTTCTAGCTTACTAGAAGTACTGATTAAAGTACATAAGTTAAGTCCAGAAAATAAATTAGAAATTGCACAACGTTTATTTGATAAGATAAACAATGAATACACTCAGGAGAAAGAGATTACAAATTATTTAACAAAATTACAATTATGAAAAATAGTTATATCATAGCACTAGTATCCTTGTTACTAATAATAAGTAGCTGTAAGACAAATACAGAAAACAATTCATCAAAAGAAACTGTTATTACTGAGGAGGTAGAAACAACAACGATTGATGATAGTCAAATAGAGATATCAACGCCTGCAGGAGATAAAATAGGAGGGTTTGCATTAAATCCTTTAAAAATAAATGTAGGAGGAAATACATATACAAGTAAGACTAAACCAGGTAAACATAAATTCTATACCAATGGTACTATGGTATATGAAATAAAGTTAAAAGGAGAAGGTTTTAAACTAAGAGATGAAAATTCGAATCTTCTTTGGAAAATTAAAGTATACCCAGACAAGATTAAAATTTCTGACAATGAAGAGAACCAAAATGCATTCGAAATAAAAAATAAAGAAGGCAAAATAAAAATAAAAAAGAATGAAGAAGAGTTGTATAGAGTACAATTTAACGCTTCTTTTGTAGTGGCTAATGATACAGCTATATATCAATTGTCCTCTGATCAGGATTATTACGGATATGCTATTTTGGCAATAAAAGAAATTCCCGAAGAACAAAGAATGTTTATTCTAGCAGGATTGATAGAGCAACTGTAATGAAATTGTTTTATGTATATGGGTCAGGGTTAGGGCATCTCAATAGAATACTGAGTTATATACGTATTAAAAAAATTAAGTTGTCATCCTGTATTATTTTAACAAATTCAAAACACAAAAACTATCTTCCACAAGAAATAACAGTGCAATACTATCCTGATCCTTTTTTTAAGGATCATGCATTGTTTTCTGAAACACTCACTCGATGCATTGATAATAACAATGTTGATGAGCTTGTGGTAGATGTTTTTCCGTGTGGTTTTTATGGAGAACTAACTATTTTGTCTAAGGTATCAGTAAAAAAAACGCTACTTACTCGTATCCTCAAAACATCTTATTTTGATGAGTATACCTCACCATGGTATGATGAGTTGGTTGTATTAGAAAAAGGAATAGAACTAGATTATTATAATTATAAAGAGAAAATACATTTGTCTATTATTGATGGCTTTGTGTATCATACTATAGATACATACCCTGTAAAAGCTCCTTTTTTTCTTATAATTCATTCAGAACCAGAAGAAGAGGTGATCCAATTATATAAGCTAGCTAAATTATATCAAAAGAATAAAGAGCATATTTATATACAGACATATTGTAATACTATAAAGTTTGTAGAAGAAAATGTTACCGTAATTTTAGCAAAAGACCCAATTCTTCAGCTATTAGAGCAATCAACAAAAATTTTTACTGCCTGTGGTTTCAATACTTTTTTTGCTACTCAAAAGTACCGTAACAAACAATATTTTTTACCTTTCAAAAGGCGGTTTGATGATCAGTTTAAACGTAAAAATAAGAATGAATTACAATAAGTTTAATCGTCTCATTAATTCAGGGCGATTAGAGCGACTTACAGGAACCACATCTTTTGCGATAAGAACGCTGTTATCCTCTATATCAATAATTTTTTTGATGTTTATTATGTAAGAGCGATGTACTTTTAGAAAAAGATCATCGGGTAGTTTTTCTTCTACTTTTTTTAAGGTAGAATGTACTGTATAATTCTGTTTTTCTGTTTTGATTAATACATAATCCCCTTTGGCTTCTACCAGATTGATAGTAGGTATATTTATTTTGATCAACCTACGATCAATATTTATATAGAGTTCGTTTTTCTCGATCTGATTTGTGGTGAGGGTTTCAGTAGTCTTTTCTATTACAGGTGTGGTTTTTGGAGTATTTTCTACTTTCTGGATTGCTTTTAGAAACCGAGGCAAAGTAATAGGTTTTACCAAATAATCTACAATACAATCATATTCAAAAGCTTCAAGAGCAAATTTTTTATCAGAAGTAGTTAGAATTACCTGTGGTGGGTTTTTTAAGGTATCTATAAAATCAAATCCTGTAAAATCAGGCATGTGAATATCTAGAAATATAAGATCTATAGCTTCTTTGTTTAAGAACTTGATAGCCTGAATTGCATTAGGAAAATCTTGACTTACATTTAACTCCTCTACTTGTGAGCATAGCTGTTTTATAATAAACCTAGAAGTCTCTTCATCATCTATAATTATGCAGTTCATATAAGTTGGTTTTTTAAAGCGTTTTAAGAAAATGTTCTATAGTATCTAAAATTACTATAAATTTTGAATATAATGAAGGATCATTCTTTTTTAAACCTTCTTCAAAATCTATAGTGATCTGATACCCTGATTCAAAACCTAGCATTCCTATTTTATGTTTCAGTTTATGCACATTTTCTGCTGCCATTAAGTATGCTTTTGAGGTATAGTTAGTAAAAAACTCATTCTTTTCTTCTGGGAATTCTCGTTTTACAATGGCAATCAGCTTTTGTTCAAACTCTTGAGAGCCAGCAGAAAGTTCTTTGATGTAAATAAGGTTAGGGGTCTCGTTCATAGGTTATTTTTTTAAAGTAAAATAAAAAGTAGTTCCAATTCCTTCTTGCGATTCAATCCATATATAACCATTATATAGATCAATAATTTTTTTTACGATTGATAGCCCCACTCCAGTAGATTCTTTTTTATCATCTAATGTTTGAAATATCTGAAATATCTTATCATGATATTTTTTAGGAATACCTTGTCCATTATCAGAAATGGCAAATTCCCAGAATTCTTCTTCATCTTTGCAAGAGACTTTTACAGTTCCTTTTTCTTTATCGTTATATTTTATAGCATTACTGATTAGGTTCTGAAATAGCTGTTGTAATCTAAACTTATCTCCTTTGATAATTGGTAAGTTTTGAGGGATCGATATAGAGATATGATTAGGAATATGAATAACATCTATTATATCAGTCAGAATATCGTTGAGCGCAATGTTTTTATTAGGGTGCTCTTGTTTATCAATACTAGAATATTTTAGAATCCCGTTGATTAGGTGATCCATTTTATCTACTTTTTTTAGTAGCATATCTAGCGATTTATGAGCATCATCATCAAGAGTGTCTTCATAATCTTCTTTTAACCATGTGATAAGTGCATTCATACTACGCAAAGGAGATTTTAGATCATGAGATACAATATGTGCATAATCATTCAGGTCATTATTACTACGTTCTAATTTTTTTACCAATAAATCACGTTGTTTTTCAGATTCTAGATGTTCGGTAATATCTTCGATAAGAGCTACTTGGTATTTGATGTTTCCGTTATGATCTCGTACAGCAGAAACATTGGTTTTTGCCCAAAAAGAAGTGCCATCTCGTTTCTTATATCTTTTGTTTATAGATAAATTATCAATTTGTCCAGTATTTACTTTTTCCAGATCATCTGCAACAGCATCATATTCATCTTTTACAGAAATGTCCTTAACCTCTTTTTGTTGTAACTCTTTTTTTGTGTATCCCAATAGATTTTGGATGGCTTTATTGGTTTGTAATATTTTACCAAATTGTGCCAATACAATCCCCAGCGAAGAGTTTTCTACTATAATAGATAATTGTTTTTTTTGCTCTTCGAATATTTGTTTTTGCACAAGTTTTTCTGTGATATCGGTAACAATGCCTTGTGCACCAATTGGTTTTTTGTTTTTATCCTTGATAAGGCTAGCGTTGATATGTACGGTTCTCACCCCATTTTTTTTGGTGTATACTCTGGCCTGATAATCAGAAAAAGAACCTTTTGCAATTAATTCCTGAAATGACTCCATAGCATAGCGATAATCATCTTTATAGATAAGCCCTACCACATTAAGTTTTTCTTGTGCGATATCATACCCAAAAAGTTGTTTTGCAGTATCATTCATTTCTAGAACATTGCCAGATATATCCATAAGTACATATGCATCGACCAGATTATCAAATACTCCTTGTAGTTCAGATTCTTTTTCTCCTACCCGATCTTTTAATTTTTTGTTTACTTTTTTTAATTCTTGAGTTATATGATAGAGTTCTCCTGATTTTTCTTCAAGAATTTTTTCAGCCTGTTTACGTGCCGCTTTTTCTCTCTGTAAAGCCCTTTTTAAAATATGTATTTCGTCATTACCCATTTGTCTTTACGATACTAAATTTTACTTCTGTTCCGTCTGACATTAGTTTCTCCATAGTTATATTTGCAGTAGTATCAAAATGCTCAAAAGTTTTACGCATTAATCCTAGTCCAAAGCTATACATTGACCTACTCGACTTGTATATCATGACGAGTTTGGATGTTGTTTTTTCTTGTATTTCAAAGGTGGGCAACTCTGCATCGGGATATATTTTTTTGACCTCTACATGAATATGGTTTTCTATAGAAGATAATAATTCGATAGGATCAGAGTACATATTTATTAACCCAGAATAGTTAGTCACCAATACACTAAAAAAATGCTCGGCATAGACCAAAAGAAGGTCATCAATACTCAATTGTGTATGCTCACTCAAGTGATTCAATAAGCTTAACATTTCAGAAAAATTATAGGTGCCTATTGCTGTATATGCTCCTTGTGATGGGAGATTGGATTGTTGTATGATTTTATCAACCACTGCCAGTCCAAATTTATCTTCTACCAATTCTAAAAACTCTGTAAATACAATACCCTTCATAATACGTCGATACTTAAAAAATTATAATTGTACAAGATCATTGATACTCCAATACTCTACCAGACATTTTATTTTATGTTCATAATCCTGATATTTTAATGGTTTTACAATGTAGCCTGTGATTCCTGTTTCATAACAGCCCTTTAGATCACTATGATTATTAGATGTACTTAGAATAACTGCTGGAATATATTTAAGAGCAGCATCAGATTTTAAGATTTTTAGAAATTCGAGACCATTCATCTTTGGCATGTTAAGGTCTAATAAAATCAAATCAGGTAGCTGTTCTTTGTTTTCTAGGTGTAGTAAAGCCTCTTCTCCGTTTTTTGCTTCTATGAGTTTGTGTGTATAGCCGTTTTTTTGCAGTACTCGTGCGAATTTTAATCGTTCTACTTCATCATCATCAATTAATAAAAAAGTTAAACTCATTGTTTTTAGTGTTTTAAGTTAAGTTAAATAATGTTTCCTAGCAATATTAAAGATGTTCTTTTTATTACAGGGAATAATTGTTCTTTCGGTGGAATGTAGATTACTTTCGATGAATGGTATTTCTATAAAGATAAATAGAAAATGATAATGTATTTAGAAATGGCTAAAGAAAAGGCAGCTCAATAAGTTCTTATAAGTAGAAGCAAATTGTTTTTTTAACCAAAGAATAAATGATTTTATATTTCTATGAATATTTAAAACCGAAGGAAAATAAAAAATTTCTGATCCCTGTCATGAATAATTTTTACTTAATAAAAATTCAATTAGGTTTGTATATCAATAGGATGAAAACAATATAACCTATGAGTTGTTTAAAAGAAGAAAAAGCAATTAGTTTACAGAGAAAAGGAAAGGTGAAAAGGCCTTTTTTTACAGAGGAACCTCGTGTTAAATATGATGATTTAGAGTATGTGCCAGACCCATATATTTTGGACGAAGGATCATATTATTATAACAAAGAGCCATTTAATGGGATTGCATGGTCTGAATTTAGAGGGGTAATAAGTGAAGACACAATGAGAGATGGTATTCGAAACGGAAGATGTGTACAGATTTATGCAAATGGTCAATTAGCCAAGGATGGGTATTACGAAGAGGACGAAGCTATAAAAGAAAAGTTTAAGTGGTATGAATCAGGAACATTATTAAGCTATTTGAGAAATAATGAAAATGGCACAGATTATTTTTTTCGCGAATACAACTCTCAAGGTATATTAATCAGAGAAAGAGAATATGATCGGTCAGATAGTAGGGATCGATATTGGACACAAGATGGAATTTTACTTTATGAATCAAACAATGATATAAATAAGTGTTTTACTGCTAATGAGAAATGTGTTATTCAAGAAGTAGATGGTAAATCACCTATATATAATGAAGAAGATCTTTATAAACATGCATTTGATATGTTATCGGCCGATAATCAATTTGTAGAGAGTGCAATATACCGATGGTTGCATAAGAGGTTAAAAGATGAAGACATTCGTGCACAGAGTTTTTTATACAAACTGTTAGACCATCCCTTAGAAAAAGTAGTTAAAACCGCACTGGCTATTATTGGTACTAGAGGTGATCAACAAGCTATTCCCTTAGTTCAGAAAATGATAAAAATTACACATCATCAAAACGCTACTATAGAAAGTTATATGAGTGCAATAGCTGAGCATGCAGAAATTACACTTATAAAACTTACAGGAGAAGGTGATGAGGCGCAGACAAGAACAGTCCAATGGGAACGGCAACAGAAAAGGGAGGCTTATGAAGAATTACGTCGTCTAAAAGTAAAGAAGCGTTGGCCAAGAATAAAAGCAGAGTTCAATAAAACAATAGTAGGAGAGTCGACCGTAAAATCTTTTGAGCAAATTTTAAGTAAACAAGTTATGACAAGGAGTGTAGAGTATATTCATGTTTATCGATATGTAGTAGATGGACATAATTATAATGCTCTTTTTACAAATGATGATCCAGCCCCTCCTCTTCCTGTCAAAGTTTTACGATATAGAAAAAAGAAACCAGAAGAATGTATGTTTATAGGTGAATGATTATAAGGAAAAGGTTGTGTTTCTATTAAAAGCCTATAAATAAGATGGGTTAAGTGAGTCTGATGATTAGTAGAAGTAATTGCTCAAAATATTTAGGTAACAATTTTAAGTGTGAATACATATACCTTTATAAATACAATACAACAAGAAAAGAAGCTAAAATCTCAAGATTCAAAAATTGAAAAGCTTGAAAAAAAGAATGAGGAATTAAGTTTACTAAATAAAAAATTTATAGAATTACAATCAAGACTTGAAAAAATAGAATCTGAAAAATAAAAAAGCTCTAATAACATATCGTTATCAATCAATACATCACCTGAAATCTAGAAGATTTGGACTCTATTACGAATAGAATATGATGTATCTTATAAGTGAAAAATAGATATATAAATGACCAAACCTTTTAAATATAGACGGGAATCAAAACTGAACTAGTGTTAACTTTTTGATAAACAGTCTTATGTAGAGATGGTGTGGGATTTTATAAAATTAGAAACCCTCAAAAAACAGTAAATGAATAGTATATTGTAGTATAAAAAGAAACCATGAATTCGATAAAAAGAGAAAGTGCATTAATAGGGATGTTGTTTATAGCAAGTATGGTCGCTGGTATCTTTAGTATTACTCCAGCAGTTGATTCTGAAAAGTATCTAATCGAGGCTTCTACAAATACCTATCAAGTACTTTTGGGGGTAGCTTCACAATTTATGATGTCTTTGATATATGTAGGTGTTGGGATATTGTTATATCCTATGGTCAAAAGATTTGGAGCCGCTTTATCGATTGGTTTTTTGAGTTTTAGAATAATAGCATCAACACTTGTAGTAATAGGTACCATAGTATTGTTGTCAATTTTAGCGTTGAGCCAAGAATTTACAAAAGACTTACCCAATGCTATTTTGAGTGTTGAGATCGTAGGGAATATGCTTAAAATTACACGTGATTATATAAACCATGTATTCATGATTTTGACTTTATGTGTCAGTAATTTTATGATGTATACTTTACTGATAAAATCAAAATTAGTTCCCAAATGGATTTCTATATGGGGATTATTAGGGACAACCTTGTCTTTATTAGCAAGTATTTTAGTTTTATTTCAAGTTGTAGAAATCATTACAACAGAATATTTGGTTTTAAATGTACCAACAGCATTTTTAGAATTATTTCTAGGGTTGTTTTTGATATTTAAAGGTTTTGATAAAAAGAAGTTGCTAGCAGATGAATAGAGAATATACAAATGGTTAATGTTAGGAAGTAGTTTTCATTCTTTATACTTCTACTTTTGTTTTTGATCTTATCGCTTATCAATAACAATCACTGGTTTTCTACTTAGTTTAGGGAACTGCAATTTCTGAATATGTTGTTTATCATGAAATTCTATTTTTGGAGAAACCCTAAGTTTTGCTCTGAAATGATCTTTTATATCATGCAATAATTCTTCTGTAGGAGATTGTACAGCTATTTTGATTAGGATTTCATCGGTACCAATGTTGTTATGAGAAATCTCTATGATGTAATTATCTACCTCACTAAAATCATTAAGGATATTGTACATCGCAGGAGGATACAAAGTGGTTCCTTTATATTTGATCATTTGTCGTTTTCTACCTACTACAGGGCCTAATCGCATCGTAGTTCTACCACACCCACAAGGTGTAGTATGTGCTTTGACCATATCACCAGTTTTGAATCGTAATAAAGGCATTGCCTCTACTCCCAAAGTGGTGATGGTAAGTTCTCCCGTCTCTCCTACGGCAACAGGAACATTATGATCGTCTAGAATTTCTGCAATGATAAGTTCAGGGTGGTGGTGCCCTCCTTGTTGCTCACTACATTCTGTAAATGCAGTACTCATTTCTGTAGAGGCATAAGTAGAGTACAATTCTATATTCCAGCGATCTTTTATTTTTTTTGCAAGCGTATTCAGCGTAAAATCTTGATCTCTAAGAGACTCACCGATACAAATAGCACCTTTTATTCCAGAGGAATTAAGATCAATATTATGTTCTTTAGCGTAGGTAATAAGTTTTAATAAAAAAGAAGGGACTACGATAAGGTAGGTAGGCTTGAATTTGAGGATAGAATCCCATTGCAATTCGGGGATTCCTGCACCTACTCTTATAATTCCTGCTCCCAGTTCTCGCGCACCCAAAAAATAAGCTAACCCCGCCATAAAGCGACGATCAATAGTGGTCATCAATTGTAAAATATCATCTTGCTGTACCCCTGCGCAAGCAAAAGAAATAGCCTCATTATAAGCAAGACGCTTTAAATCATTGTCTGTCAAAGCAAAGGTTACAGGTTCTCCCAAAGTTCCAGAAGTAGTAACATAATCTATAATATCACGTTTATCAACACAGATAAAGTCATCATTATATTGTTGTAGTTGCTCTTTTGTAGTAACAGGAATGGTCACCAAATCGTCTAGCGTTTTGATAGAAGAAGGAAGTATCTTGTGGGTTTTAAAAACTCCTTGATAATATGCAGAATGATCAGATAGATACTGCATTAATTCGATTAGTTTTTGTTCCTGTATCATTTTGATCTGATCCAGTGATGCTTTTTCTATTTCGGGAATCATTTTTTTACCTTCCTTTTTAATTTTTTGATATACGATTCAATTTTTTGTTGATCTTGAAACGTAGTAATCTCTTTTGTAATTGCTTGTTGAAAAGCTCGTAGGGCAGCAATATAGTTTTTTTGTTGCTCATAGTATCTGCCTGCAATAAAATAGGCTTTCCAATATTCAGGGTTACTATCCTGTATATTTTTGAGAATATCAGGAGAAAGACTTTTTTTGGTATTGATAGCAGTACTAATTGTATCTTTCAATTGCCTGTAACGCTCATAGTTTTTATAGGCTGTAGTATATTGAAAAGAATCTTTTTCTATAGTAAGGTGTGGATCTGCAAGCGTTGTGTTTTTTGCATTTTTATATGAGTTTTTGAATATCTTGTTTAGATCATACCCCACAAATTCTCCTAATTGATATGGGTTTGAAGATACCCAGACTAATCGTTGTTCAGGTTTGAAAACAATTGCATGATGTGCTAATAATTGATTGAGCGCTTTTTCATTACCATATCCAATTTCTTTGTTAGCCAGTCCTTCTTTATTTCGTAAGATATCAACTGCAATTTTTGGAGTTAATTTAGGGCTTTGGTGCAATAACTCTTGCATTCGCTCATAGCGGTACTGTGAATGACTTTCTTTGATATGCGCTTTGTTTTTTTTATCATTAGCATAGGGTTTACTCTGAAAATGATTAGAACAAATAAGTTGATTAGAGTTAGGTACCTCGTATACTCCAAAATTCTTTGGTGACACTTCAATCAGGATTGCTTTTTTATCTTTTGCACTTCCTACAAATATTGATTCAGAAACAAAGACCTGTCTTTTTTTTGCGATTGCAACAGCCTCTTCTATGGTAGATGCATATTGCAAAATTTCTCGAGTAACAATAGATATAGGAGTTTTGGCGATTAATGGAATTTTTGATTTCCCTGCGTTGATAGAGACGGTAAGACCATGCTCATTCATCCCCGAGACAACACCAATCATTCCTCCCCAAGTTACAGACATAAATTTGTGTCCTTGATTGGGAGCTGTAAAAGCAATAATTTTCTCTTTGGCAAAATCATCTCCAGCATAGAAATCAAAGTTTCTGCCAATAATCAAGCTTCCATCTTCAGTTTTATCTCCCCAGGCAGCAAACGATGAGCACCCTACTAGGGCGAGATCTTGTAACGCATGACCAATATCGTGAGCCCCATGTAAATAAAGAATCCTCAAATATGGATCTGCAATATGATTATAAGTATCAGAGGCATATCTAGAAAGACCATAAATCTCAGCTTTGTACTCTTCTGGGACATGCAGATACATTTTTCTGTTGAACCAAGCCAAAAATTTTCTTAGCAAGTTTTGTTTTGTTTTTGAGGGTACAAGTTCATTTACTTTAGACAAGAAAACATGTTCTTGAGTATGAAACAGTTCCTGAGTTAGATGCCCTGTAAGCAACCCTCTCTCTAGAGGATCTCCTGTCACATAGAATTCCCAGAGTCTTTGTTTGTTTTTGGTAAGAAAGCTCTCTCCAGCTACAAAAGTAGTGTCAGATAGTTGTATCCGTTGGGTGATGTCACTATTATATGCACTAAGATCAGGAACATCTTTTAGAGATTTAGAAATTCCGCAAGAAATAAGTAGAAACGGTAACGCCAGATAGCATAAAAACCTAGGTATCATGCGTTTTTTGATGTTCATAACTATTGTCTTTTTAGCATTTTAGTACTGGTCGTAAACTTAATTCTAAAGAGAATCTTTCTTTTTTATAGTTGCTTCAACTATTTTATTTAATAAATATTCTCTACCCAATAATTCTGAGCAAGTAATTACAGCACTGATTGTTACCCCCAAAATACCATGCATATTAAGGCTTTGACCTGTAAATAATAAATTATTGATTTTGGTACGAGGATGAACAAAAGACTTTAGAGGGTTATTTACATCTTTGATATACCCATAAGCCGATCCACGATTATTACCAATATAATCTCTATACGATAGCGGAGTAGAAGTATATACATCATGAATACAGTTTCTGATATTGGGAAATTTTTTCTCAATTTCTTTAATTAAGGCTTCTGCTTTTTGAGCCTTGAATTCCTCATAAGTCTGCCCTCTGTCATTTTTTTGCGCTACGGTATTAAAAGTGTTTTCCCAAGGAGCCACTTCATCATAATGCATATAGGTCATTATTGTAATGCTCTCTCCCCATTCATCCATATTTTTATTTACTCCCATAGAGATCATATAAGTCTCAGGCCAGCTTTCTTGTGTATAGTTTTGACTGTTCCATACACTATCTTCATTTTTAAAATGATAATGATTCTTATTTATGTATTTGAATGACTTAGGTTTTAGTACAATATAAACACTAAAAACAGAGATCACACTTTTTATTTTTTGTATCCTATTTACATAGGATTTTCTAAGCTTTTGTTCTCCAATAAGTTTTAATGTTTGTTTAGGATCTACATTAGAGATAAAGATATCACCTTTGATTTCGGTTCCATCTTTTGTAATCGCAGAGGTTATTTTTTTATCCTCAAAATTAAATTTGACCACCTCTTTATATTTATAAGCTTCGCCTCCAAATTTTTTGAGTTTTTTAATCAAAGCTTTAGAAATTTGACCACCACCATTGACACATCGATATGCACTCTCGATATATGAATTTACAGATAAGGCATGTACATAAAAAGGAGTGATTTTGGCATCACCAGCATATAATAGGTTTGAGCCAGATAAAACAGCCTTTAGCTTTTTATTGGTTGTTATGCTATCTATATATTCTTTGGCCCCCAACTCAAAAAGATCAATGTTTTCAATATAAGATTTCCCATTTTTGAGATGATATAGCGGGAATTGATCACATGTTTCTTTTAGTTTTTTGCAATATGTTCTAATTGCTTTCTCTTCATCAGGAAATTGATCCAGCAGTGTTTTTATAAAATTTTGATACCCCTGCGCGTGTTTGTATTCTGTAGCATCCTCGCCAAAAGTAATGATGTCAAAACCATCTTCATCTAATTTTTTTAGATTTAGATCATCAATAATATCTAGATAAGTAAAATATCGATAAAGATTTTGACCCTTAGAAAGCCCACCTATATAGTGTACTCCTGTATCAAAAATAGTCTTGTCTCTTACAAAAGTTTGTAGATTACCCCCATATTGATTATTTTTTTCTAATAAACAGACGCTATATCCTTCTCTGGCTAATATATTAGCAGAGATCAATCCTCCCAGACCACTTCCAATAATTACAACATTATATTGATCTTTCATTTTGCTTAGTGTCATTTATAGTTTTCAAGATAATAAGGTTATCACTATGATGTTCATTTTTGTAAAATTCTGACTCAATATTTTTTAAATATTGTATTCCTTCTTTTAATAAAATGATGGTATCATACTTTTGTTCTAATATAGATTTTAGTTGGTTTTTATCTATATCAGAGAGGTTTATAATGAGTGTTTTGGGCTGTTGTATTAATGCTTCTTGTGCTGTGTTGGTAATTGTAATCTTACTATGATTATTGGTTATGTAACTGTTTTTTACCAAAGTTCGCAATGCATCATTTTCTATATAACTTATAAGCCTACGATCTGCCGCGTCTAAAGATACTAGAAAATCTAATTGCCCAGAATCTTTAGAAAGATGAATAATCGTATTCTTTTTATCTATTGTATTAATAATATGATAGTAGGTTTCTTTATTTGTTTGAAGGTCTTTATAAACATTTTTATAGGTGATGTTGCCCTTATATCTATATTCTTCTAAAATGATTTTATGAAAATAATCGCTTTGTTCAATTGTTTTTCGTAATTCGCTGAATTCTTTCCTAAAATAGGCACTGATCTGTTTTGTCTTTTTTGAGTATACATCTTCAAAACGAGGATCTTTTGCAGTGATTCTATCTAGTATTTTTATGGTGATGCTCCCGTCTTTAATAATAAAAGTACCTTTTGGTAATACCTCAGAATTACCATGAATTAGAACAGGAATAATATCTAAATTAAATTTTTCCGCAAGATAAAAAGCTCCTTTATGAAACCGTTTTACAGTATTGGTATTCGATCTTTTTCCTTCTGGAAAAGCCATCAAAGAATATCCTTGGGCAATTTTGTCCTGTAAATGATCCAAGCCGTTCTCGATCCCGCTAGACACAGGGTAAAACCCTGCCATTTGTATTGCTTTTCCAAAAATTGGAGAGTGATATACCCAATCATTGACCAAAAAAATCATTTTTGGGTGAAGCATACCAATAGTCAAAATGTCTAAAAACGAAGTGTGGTTGGCAATAATGATAGCTTGTTTATCAAAGGTTTCATTATGAGGATTAATAATTTCCTTTTTTACAAATGGATTAGAATATAATACCGATTTCATAAACTTGGAAACTATGGTATGAAACCATTTCATTTTTGTTTTTTTGGAAACAGGAATGATCTTCATTAGAGTTACACTACATATAGAAAGTAAAAGACCACCGATACCAAAATAACCAAAAGAGATGGTAGAGTGTACCAATAATCGTAATGTAATGGGCCTTTTTGTTTTACTACCTATAAAAAGAGTGAATAGAATAGGTTGAATGGTAAAGGCAACAAAAACCGCAGATAAAATGCCAATGATAGAAACTATAGAGATAGAGTATAAGGCTGGGTGTTTTGCAAAGATTAATACACCTACTCCCAAAACCGTAGTGATCAAGGATAGAATAATAGATGTTTTATGAGTAGGTAATGTTCTCTCTCCTGTTTTATATTCTGTCAATAACCCATTTGTAATAAATATACTGTAGTCGATACCAAGACCAAAAATAAATGTAGAGATAATAATGTTGAATATATTAAATTCAATTCCCAATAACCCCATTATACCAATAGTTAATAACCAAGTCAAAAATATAGGAATACTAGTAACGATAGTAAGAGAAAGGCTTCTGTAGAAGATGAATAGAATAAGTAAAACAACAATCAATGAATATTTTATAAGAGTATCAAAATCATTTTTTAGGTTACCTAAAAAAGTTTCGTTCATATGTTGTCTATCTATAAGAATCGTTTGTTTTTTATTTTTAAAAAGGCTTCGTATTTTTTCTGTATTATGTTGATCTACTTTTATAAGAGAAGTTACGGTGGTAAAGTCATTTTTGGTAGTAATATAATCATCCAGTGTAAAGGCTGTTAAGGCAGTATAATCTTGAACCGATATAGGATCAAATTTTTTACCTAATAATGTATAGAAGGAGTGAAACGCATTGTGCTTAAATCCTAGTTTTTCTCCACTTTCTATAAGACCATTTTTGGTGTTTTGTATAGTTTGTGTATTCCAGAATTGATGCCATAAATTAATCTTTTGACGTTGGTTTTCTTTTGAGTGTACAAAGGCGCCAATAGAACTAAAATCGATTATTTCATCTTGTTTCTTAAGTTCAGATAACTTTTTGTAGATATGATCATTGGTTTTTAGCGCTTCTTGCTCATTATTACCATAGGTAGCGATATACATAGATTTTTTGGCAATATTCAATAAATGATCCAATCGTGTTTCTGCATCTTTTAGAACTTCTGATTTATAATTTAATTGCGCTAAATCTTTATTAAAAAAGACATTGTTATATGTAAATACACTAAGTAATAAAACTACTGCCAGACCAATAATACACCATTTATTCTTATGAAGCTTATAAGAGGCCAAGGTATCAATGCTAGTTTTCTTGCTTTCCTTTTTTGATGTATCTCTGTATACCTGTGGGATAAAAATAAGAGCAAATAAAGAGGCTCCTAACACACTGGTTGCTGCAAAAATCCCTAAGTCTTGTAAAGCTTGAGAACTCAAAAATAAAAGACATAAAAAAGCACAAGCAGTAGTAAGACTACTCATTAAAATAGGCTTACTGATATCCTTATATAAACTACTGATCGAGTTATTACTTCTTATATGAGTAAGGATGTGTAAAGAGTAATCCAGTGTAACACCAAGTAATACCGAGCCAATACCCAATGATATGGCAGATATTTTTTCTCGTATCAAAAATAATAAAGCAATAGCTAGTAATCCTCCAAATAAGGTTGGAACAAATAATATGATCGGAATGGTTATCTTTTTATAGAAAAGTACCAAAATGATTAATAATATAGTAAGTGCAATACTGATGGTGAGCTGAATATCTTTTTTGATCTGTTGTGCATTGGATACAGCCATCAATGTTGCTCCATAATATTCGCTTTTTACTTTGTTTTTATAGGCAGTATTAAGTTGCGTATTAATATCATATAAATCAGCTACAAATTTTGCATTTTCTGAAGTCTCACTAGATTTTAATGCGGGACTGATAAACAACAAAATATTTTTCTTGTCCTTGGTAAGTAAGTACCCATTATATAAAGTGAATTGATCCCCTATATTAAGTTGTTGTAGTTTTTTGAGCGCAATAAATGATAACCCAAAAGGGTCTTTTAAAATTGTTTTTTTGGCAACAAGTCCTGTAGGAGAAATTAAGGTTTTATAATTTTGACTCGTTATAGCATCAATACTATCTTTTTGAATTTTGTTATGTATAGTTTTATAATCTTGTTCATCTAGAAATAAAGGTAGGTTTTGATATACAAAATCTAGTGTAGTAAGGACATTATCATCATCTATTTTACCTTGTATGTTTTTTATATAGGTTCCTGATTTTTTAGTAATACTATCAATAAAAGAAGTTGCATAATCTGTTAGGTCATCTACAGAACCTACAGAGTCACGCATAATATTTACAATGATTTTATCCGCAAAATTAACCGTTTTAAGTACCTTTTGAGCATCACTGGTTTTATCATTGGTAGGAATTAATTTTGTAATGTCTTCTTCAAACTCAATTCTTGTAGCTACAAAAATTAAACCCGAGAATAAGAAAAGCATAGCAATACTACTCCCTATTTTTTTGGAAATGATAATTTGATATACTTTTATAAAAAACGTATCCATTATGAAATATTATTTTTTCTATTGAATAACGAGAGGATAATATAACTCAAGGACCCTAGAATTAATGCTGTAATAATAGCTAAAGAAAAACTACCAATAATATATGTTTTTAAGTCGTTTATAAAATTATAATTTTCTGTAATCTCATCTATCGAAATAGAATAATTGTGCCCTAAAATAAAACCTCCTAGCTTTAAACTAGCAAAAACGATAAATGGAATAAAAGGAGGGAAGCTTACATTAGAAAAAGCAAAAGCAATTACCTTATTCAGTTGTAAGACAACCGCGAGAAAAATGACAATTATAGAGTGAAACCCCCATAGTGGTGATAATCCAATAAAAACTCCCAGAGAAACAGAGAGTGCTTTTTTTTGTGGGGAATCATGACTTTCTAAAAAATCTTCATAAAAAAAACGTTTCCACCCTTTTTTTTTAATTTTCCGAAATGCATTTCTGGGTTTTATATAGAAAAAAGTAACAATAACCAACCAGGTATTAAGAATACTTATTCTGGTAAAATCCTTAAATGGTCTAAAATGAGAAACCCGCTCGGTCATATCATATAATACTCTTACTGGAACATTTTGCACATCTACACCTTTCCATGCAGCTTTTACAATAACTTCAATTTCAAATTCAAACTTTGAAGTGTAAAATTTTATGTTTTTTAGTGACTGTAACGGGTATAATCTATATCCAGATTGTGTATCCATAAGTTTTATACCAGTCTCTACCCAAAACCAAAAATTAGAAAACTTGTTTCCAAAACTACTCTTTTTTGGCACGCTATCCTGATCCATGTTTCTAGCACCAATAAGCAGTATGTTTTTATTCTCAGAATTTTCTAGGGTGGTCATAAAGGTCGATAGATCTTCAGGAAAATGTTGCCCGTCAGAATCTATTGTTATGGCATAATCAAACCCGTGTTGCTCTGCATAAGTAAACCCAACACGTAGGGCATTGCCTTTTCCTTTATTCTTTGGGATATGAATTTGGTGTAACTGTGAGTATTTTTCTAATATACTGGGGGTCGTATCGGTAGAACCATCGTTGACCACAATAATATTAGAAGTATATGGTAATACACCATCAATAACTCGTTGTAATGTGTTACAGTTATTGTAGGTAGGGATTATCACACATACATTAAATGCTTCAATTTGTTGTGTACACTGGTTTATCACTCAATGAAGTGTTTCGGTTTATTCAGGAACTAAAATTACTGCTTTTTCTTTATCACTAAAAGATTTGGACTGTAAAATGTATTCTCCTATTTGTTTTTTTAAAACTTTTGGTGTTATCGTTTTGTAATGTTCTAGAAGAAATGATTTATCCTCTTCTATATTAGATTTATATTTTAGAAGTTTAGGAGTATTCTCCTGTATTCCTATTCGTATAAAGCGAGGTTCAATAGCATTAGGGTTCTTTTGTATTGCATATTCTAGATATGAGATCCCCTCAATAAACAGACGTTTTTTTTCTTTAATCGTTTTTTTATGTCTGGCTTGCAATGCTATTCCTGCTCCTTTATATGCTATTAATGTCGTGTTGTCTTGTTTTGTTACCGAAAGAAGTAATTTATTTAACTCAGCTATTTTTGTTTTATCATGAGCAGCAACCTTATATGCTTTTCTAATCATATTCACATCTATAGAAAGTGTTGTGAATTGTAATAGAGAAACGAGTATGAGTAAGAATTTCATTTATATGATTTTTTAAGTAAATAGAGATAAAATCAATCAGTTTTGATATAATAAAACTATTTTACCTTGAATTTTGTAGTAAGTTTTAAAGCTACTGTATCTTCAAATTTGGTGATATTTTTTACTTTGTAGTGCAAATCTTCCTCTGTAATATCAAGTGTCAACACCAAATCAGGGGTTTTCTCAGGGTTTATAATAGCCATAAATTTTATATTACTAGATGACTCCATAAAAAGCTCTTTGCCAACAATACCTTGAGTTATTTCTTTTATGATTTGCATCATGCATACACCTGGAGTCACAGGATTTCCAGGAAAATGACCTTTGAAAATCTCATGGTTTTTATTGATTGTGATAGTGGCAGTAGAGATATTATCAACAGTTTCTAGTGTATTGGTTTTATAAAAATCTTTTAGTAGCATATTTGTTGAGATTGTGTCTTAGGGACAATTGTATTTGCGCTTTATTAAATTGATTTTAAACTAATTTTAAACTTTATTCCTTTATGTTCAATTGTAATCAGATTTGCAATAGTATCATTAATTTCTGAAAAAGTAAAAACTACCTTTTCTTTTCCGTTTGAAACCCTAGCGATTTTACTTATTTTATTATCTGTCTGGTAATAATAATGTTTTTTTTTGTCTATTTCTGTCTCAAAAACAAGATGCTCATGATAAGAATACGTGTTTGTAAGTTTCATATTTTCTTTGATCAACGTTCTGAAATCTTTTTTCAAAATAGAAATCAATATCTTTTTGTTGAAGTCTTCAAGAATATGATTTACAGTAAAATCATTATCAATAAATGAAAAGTCAAAAATTTTATTACCCATTTCTGTCGTAAAGACAACACGATGATTTGCATCATTTATTTTTTTTATAATCAAGATACCTCCAAAATGTCTTTTGTAAATATTAATAGATGCTTTGTATACATAATCTTGTGCCTTATCAGAGAAATATGTATTTCTTAAGAAAGTATCAGAAGTTTCTTTTTTCTCAAACTTATTTTTTTTTGGATAAGAAGCACATCCTACACAAAGAAAACAAAAACTAATTAGCAAATATCTCATCTGCCAAAGGTGTGTTTATTGTTCTGTTATTGAATACGATAGTAGTGTAATCATCAGATGGTTCAATCATTTTTACCTCAATCACATCTCCTTTAGGATTAAACGTAATATGAAACACTTTGATGAATGTTTTGAATTTCTCGTCTCTAGGACTAAAATGCACTTCGCTATTTTTGTCTTTTTTATAGTAATCGATACTAAACTCATTGGTGTCAAACATATCTCCTTTTACACTGTTGATGATCAATTTATTCAATTGCTTGAATTGCTCACTCGACCCAATGTCTATAGTATTCTTATTGCCATTGTCATTAATATACAGTGATTGATTTTTGAATACTACCGAATATTTAAAAGGCTTACTATATTCCCATTTTACCATATTTGGGGTTTTGAAAGCCATTTTTCCTGAAGTAACAATATCATTGGCCAAAAAATCTAAATGCTTGTACTGTGTAAAATCACTAGAAATAGTGTTTATAGTAGAAGCATAAGTTTTTACTTTTTCTTTTAGAGCATTAGCCTCTATAGTACTCATTTTTGTTTGAGCAGCTAGTGTAGTAGTAATAAAAAGGAATAAAAAAATAAATTTAGGCATATGCTTTTATCTTAAATAGAGAATCTATAGTGACAGATTCGAGGTTTTGTTGCTGTAAAAATAACAATAACTGTTCCAAAACAAGAATTGTTTTAGCGCTTGTATCATGTAATAAGATAACATCACCTGGAGACAAACCAGTTGTTATTCGTTTTAATATCGTATTTACATTTCTAGAGGTGGTATCCAAAGATCGTACATTCCATCCTATAGATTGTAAACCTGTAACTTGTAATGCTTTTTTTATTCTTGGATTAGTAACCCCAAAAGCAGGTCTGTATAATTGCAGAATGACTCCAATCTTTTCTTTTACAATAGCATTGGTTTTTTTTAATTCTGAAATTACTTTTTTTGTTTCAAAAAAACCAAAAGTATTTGCATGAGAGTAGGTATGATTACCTATAGTATGCCCTTGCTTTATACAATCTTGTACAATTTCAGGGTAGGTGTTAATATGTTGTCCGATACAAAAGAAAGTAGCTTTTGCATTATACTTTTTTAATAAGTTTAATACCTGTGGGGTGAATTCAGGATGTGGCCCATCATCAAAGGTAATAGCTACCTGTTTTTTGGTAATACTTTTATTAGAATTAAGAGATGCAAAGTGATAGTTCCATTGTATAAATGCAGACCCTAATGCAGTAACGCTAAACCATATAAAAGCTAATAAGAAATAAAACCATATAGATGTGTCTAGCCAATAGTTGGCTATTAGTAAAACCAAAAAGGTGATTAATGTTGCAATATTTACCTTGTTATAACTTAGCATTTACGTAGTAAAGTGAAGCTATGATTTTCTCCTCTGTACTGATTATATAATAGAATGGTTGTATAGTTTGTTATTGACTTATTATTGATCTTGACTACATCTGGCAAATGTTGTGTTTTTAGTATTTTAGATGCTAACCATACTCCAAAAGAAGAAGCAGTGTTAAACTCACCGCACAAATGCTTATAGTATATTTGTTGTGTGTTTTGAAATATACCTGAGCTAAGCTCATGATAAAACGAGTCGTGTTTTACATCACCATTATTGCCCAATACAATAGCATCTATATCGCCAATACTTATGTCGTTATCTTGTAAAAACTCTTGAGCAAGTTCTTCTATTTTGTTTTTAGAAACTGTATTGTATGTAGTTACAGACAAAACTTCGGCATAATTCGAAGCTTGTTTTTTATTTGAGACTACAAAAAAGTTGGCACCTTCTCCAAATACAGCACCTTCAGTTGTAGCGTTTAATAATGCAGTAGAATCTATCTTTTCTGGTTTGATATGATTTACGATTTTATGAATGGCAACCGTATGATCCCCCAGTTCGTCAACTCCTCCTATCAGGATTGTATTGGCTTCATCATTTTCTAGTTGTAATGAGGCATCTAGTAATGCTGATTCAAAAGATACACTGGCATGTACATAAGTAAAGTTATACCCTTTGCACTGAAGCTCTAGAGCGATTTGCCCGCCAACTGTATTGTGAGTAGATTGTATAAATGAGGTAGGAGTAAGATACTGCTCGTTATTATCTATAATAGTACTTACAAATTTCTCTGAATCTCTTACACATCCCATTCCTGTGCCTGTAATGATCGCATCAATCTGTTCTTTGTTTGCATCATTTAGAGCAATTCTAGAAGCTACAACGCCCATTTTAATACCCTTTGCCATTCTACGTGCAGCGGCAGGTTTAATATATTCTTTGTAGTTAGGGTTTACAGCGGTTATTACAGTATCTGTATAGGTAATGATTTCGTCTAAAAACTCATTGTTATCAAATGTTTTTTGACAAGAAATCGATCCGAGACCGCTTATATAGACTGCACTCATGTTTCTTTGTGATTAAATAATATATTTAATTCTTTATCTACAATACTATTATTGTTCTTTAGAAAAAATCAGCGTAGAACAATTACCTCCAAAACCTAATGAATTAGACAAAACTGTTTGTAGTTCTTTTTCTTTAAGTTCTAATTGAGGGGTGATATCAAACTCTTTCATCTGAGTTTTAAAATTCAGATTAGGGTATATTATATTGTTTTGTAGAGCAAGGACTGCATATACAGCTTCGATTGCTCCAGCCGCTGCCAATGTATGTCCAGTATATGCTTTTGTAGAACTAAAATCAGGTACGTTATCTTCAAAAACACGTAAAATAGCGCGTCCTTCTGATAAATCATTATTGCCAGTCGCTGTACCATGAGCATTGATATAATCGATATCTTTTGCAGTATAGTTAGCAACTTTTAGTGCTTTTTGCATTGCTAGTGTAGCACCATCTCCGTTTTCTGAAGAAGCTGTTTGATGATACGCATCATTCGCATTGCCATACCCTTTTACATATGCTAAAACCTCTTTTTTTTCTGCCGCGATAACTTTATCTGATTCCAATACCAAAAAAGCAGCCGCTTCTCCTAGGTTAAGTCCTTTTCGATTTTCATCAAAAGGAGTGTTATAGGTATCAGAGAGGATCATTAAGGTTTTGAATCCATTAATAGTAAATTTAGAAAGGCAATCAGCCCCTCCTACAATTACTCGATCTAATTTTCCTGATTTTATCAATCTGGCTCCAAACATTATAGCATTTGCAGCAGAAGAGCACGCGGTACTAATGGTTGTAACTAGATTTTGTTTGATCCCCAGTTGCTCTGCTATTTTTTGACTAGAATCTCCAGCATGATGACCATCAATATATTTTTGAGAACTCTTGTTTTCAAGATAATCATAATAATAGGTCTCTGTCATATCCATTCCACCAACACTTGTTGAAGAGATTAATCCAGTCTTATAAGTATTGATATTTAATATCTTAGCATTTTGTGCTGCCTGTTTGGCGGCAATAGCCCCTAATAATGCTGTCCTAGAATAGTTGTTGTCTGCAGAAAGACCTAGTTGTTGTTCTAATTCTGAATTGGTAGAAGCAATCTCACCAACCATAATATCATTTTTATGGATAGTGTCAATTTTAGAAATTTTGGAAATTCCTTTGTCACTATTTATAAGTGATTGATAGTTTTCTGCAACATTGTTTCCAATAGCAGATACTATTCCCATTCCAGTTATTGCTACTCCTTTACTCATTCAAGTATTTTAGAATTTATTTTGTTCTATGCTCGGTAATATATTTAGCCATTATTTCTATAGATCCAAAAATTTCACGACCTTCTTTGGGATCGGTCAATTTGATTCCATAATTCTTATCTAGCATTACGATTAGTTCTAATGCATCGATTGAGTCCAAACCCAAACCATCACCAAAAAGGATGTCGTTGTCAGCAATATCTTCAACAGTAATATCTTCAAGGTTTAATTGCTCGATAATATTTTCCTTAAGTTCTTGTTTTAAAACCTCCATGTTGTATAGTATATAATTTTATTATGTCTTGTTTTGTATGTTTTGTTATTCCTTCTTTTGATACCAGATACATAAATGCATCATAAGTAGTGCCATCAAACTCTACCCATCCACAAAGTACCTCATCGGCTTTGCCTGTTGATAATAAACTATTTGAATAGTTTGATAAATGCTCGGCATTAAAGCTGTCAAAGATAAAAAAACTATTTTCAGAATGAAGTTTATATTTTATACTTATCTCACCAATACAAATATTAGGTAAAGTATATACAAATACAGCAGGACTAGGGTAGTAGTTGTCTGTATCCTCAATAGAATCCTGATGTTTTCTATCGGTATCTAAACTTGAGGATTTATTAGAGAATACAATAGCAATATTGTTTTCTTTTTCAGGATCCAGATGTTCATTTTTGAGTATCACATCTGAAGCTAATAAGGCTAGTTTGCTCAACCCATCCATTTTAAAAAACTTGGGATACTTTATGTCAAAGTTTCTATACGCTGTTTTGGCAAAATCTAAAAAATCAAGACTTTCTTGATTTTCATATATAACAGAACCATTAAAAGAAATGGTATTGTTTTTTATATGACAAAATGATTTTATACGAAACTCTGATTTCATAAACTAATTACTTTTTTTGCAAACAAGTATAGTATGATACTCACCTACAGCTAGGTCTTCTTTGAGAACTAGTCCTGCTTGATTTACTAATTCGATTAATTCTGTAGACTTATACATTTTACTATTTCCGTTGGCAAGAACTGTAAAATATAAAGATGTAGCTTCCAGAATAAATTTAGCATTATCAAATTTTTGTCTGTCAGTATAGGTTTCCATGATAAGAAGTTCGGTTGTGTCATCCATAGATGCTACACAAACTTTTAATATTTTTAGAATTTCTTCTTTAGAAAAACAATCAAGAAACTGACACATCCATATGGTGTCTGCTCCAGTAGGAATTTTTGGGTTATCTGATAACCAGTCTATAGGATGTCCTTTGATACGATGCTCAAATCCATTGTTTTTTGCAGAAGTGAGAGCTTTTTTTAGTTGACCAGGTAAATCAATCATTGTTATAGTAACATCTTCATTATAGTTACAAGAGCTGACAGCAAATTTTCCTGTGTTTGCACCAATATCAAATATTGATTTTGGGTTTTTTCTAAATACAATTTCTAATGCTTCCTGAAAAATATCATCAGAGTAATGATGATCAAACTCAAACCAGGATTTTTGAATTTCAGGGTCTAATTGAGAGAGTCCTTCATATATTGTATTCCAGTTACCTAATTCCTTTAATCCTTCAGGCTTTTCATTTTTTATAGCATCATTAAGGTGGTGTAGCCCTTTGTAGCACACATCATTGGTAAAGTTAATATTTACATCAACTGTTTTATTGTAATTTAAGAAATAACCAATATTGGTTATTTCATATGCGTTACCTTCATTTTTACTTACAATATTTGAGCTTTCTGCAATTTCTAATAATACACTAATCCCGTATTCACTAATTGATAATTCTTTAGCAATATTTTCTAGTGTGATTCCTCCTTTTTTTCTTTTTTCAAAAATAAGATCTAAAATCCCTAGTTTTCTCAATGAGATTGTGGCTTGAAAAACAAAAGGAGCGAAGGCTATTTTTTGAGCTTCTTGAATTGCATCTATCGCTTTAATGGTTTGTACGGGCATAGTGTTGGAATAATAAGTTATTTAATTTTTTTGAATATCGCCGCTGTATTACAGCCTCCAAATCCAGAGGCAGTTTTTATAAATATATCTAATGGCTTTGTGGTTGTTTTTGTTATTATGCTTAAGGGTTTTGATGTTCCGTGTTTATCATAACCTAATGAGGTGTATAGCGTATTGTTGTGTAATGAGTGCATACCAACTATTGTTTCTACTAATCCAGAAGCTCCTAATGTGTGTCCAAAATATCCTTTGAGACTGTTTAAAGGAACATCACCTAGATTTAATTTGTTAAAAGCAATAGCTTCTGTCTCATCGTTAAATAATGTTGCTGTGCCATGTGCAGATATATAATCGATATCACTAGAGGTTACCTTTGCCTCTTTGCATGCTGATTCGATACTTCTACACAGTCCTTCCCCAGTACGGGAGGGGCCAGAAATATGATTGGCATCGTTGGATGCTCCTTCTCCTAAAATGACAACAGCTTCGTTTGGTAATTCATTTTTATTATTGGTAACCAAAACACTGGCAATAGCTTCACCAATATTTACTCCAGTTCTATCCTTGTCATATGGTTTGCATAAGGTATTACTCAGTGCTTGAAACGAATTAAACCCCGTGAGTATAAATTTTGTTACCATATCTCCACTTACAATAAAGACATCGTCATAAATGCCTTGGTTGATATAGCGTTTTGCTATTGCAACAGATAAAATTCCAGACACGCAGGCATTAGAAACAACAATAGCTTCATTTTTGAATCCTAATGTATCTCTAATCACTTTTCCTAAAGCACCAAGATTGGCTCGTTCCTTTGGGAATGTGCTATTCTTGTCAAGAACATCTATATTTCCTTTGGTGGTAGAAATAATTAAACCAGTACGACCTGTCAAAGGTCGATTAGAGGTTTTTATTACTTTGCTCAGTGAAGAAATCATCATTTTTTCTAAACGAGTAAAATCTCCAGAGATGTTTAGCCGTTCAAAGTCATTTGATACATCTTTTGAAGGTATTATTGCCGAATAAAATGGAACGGGTAAAATATTTTTATCGTTTATAAGTCGTAATCCTGAGTTTTGATTGTGAATATTCTCTACTACAGTTTCACTGTCAAAACCAAGAGGTGATGTTATATTATTATATGATAGATAGACTTTACTCATTTATATAAGACCTTCTTTTTGTTTCCATTCTAGAAAAAATTGAGGAATTGTTAATGATAGTTCACCATTGCCAATATCAGAAACAAATACCTGTATGGTTTCTCCTGTGCAGACTAACTTCTCATCTTGGTTATAGATCTCATATCTAAAAATCATTTTAGCTGCAGGACTATCTACGTAGACTGTCTTTATAGTAGCAATATCACCGTATCGTAATGGTAATTTATGTTCTGTGCTTGATTTTACAATAGGTGTTGCATAGCCAAACTCTTTTTGATCTAAGTAAGAAACGCCATGATGTCTTCCAAAAGCTTCTCTACCATCTTCAAAATATTGAATATAATTGCCATGCCAGACAATCCCAAGAGGATCTGTTTCTACAAAACGTACTCTGATTTGTGTTGTAAAGCTTATTTCTTTACTATTTTTAGACCGCATGTTTCTTTTCATTATAAACAATAGAAATTAAAACAGTTATTATAAAAAATAATAAAAGTAATATTATTTCGGGAACAATTTCGATAATACTAGCATTTCGTAAAAATACATCGTAGAAGGCATTTAATCCCCAATTCATTGGTGAAATATTGGATACAATTTGCATGAATTTTGGCATTGCAAAAACAGGCACCCAGACGCCTCCTAAGGCAGCAAGAATAACTACAAAGGTGGCTCCAAAAGGAGCAGATTGTTCTTGAGTTTTTGCAATAGTACCAAGTAATAAACCTAGCCCGATTGCGGCCAAGCCAGCAAAAAAAGCAACAATAAACAGGTTAAATAATCTACCAGAAATTTCTAGCTCAGGGAGCCCTAGTTTAGGGAATATATAAACTCCTATAAGTAGCATTATGATAAATTGAATCATACATACGGCAAGATATACCGCTGTTTTTCCTCCTAAAACAGTAGCGTATGAAACAGGGTTCGTTCTTAATCTTACAAAGGTTCCTTGGTTTTTTTCTTTGACTATATTTATAGATAAAGGTACAATGATAAAAAAGATAGCAAATAAAGTCCATGCAGGTACATTGTGCTGTACAGAATTTGGCATTATTTCTTTATTACCTTGCCTAGGCATTATCTCTTTAAAAGTAATAAAGTTGTCAGTTTTGAAAAGAACCTCACTCTCATCATCTGATATTTGTTCTTGAAAAGCTTTATAGATAGATTGAGTTTCTATCTTAGAAATCATTTTATCAATACCATTTTTCACAGAGTTCTTAAAAGTTATTTGTGTAGCGGGATCAAAATATAACTTCACTTCTTTATGAGGGATCGTTTCTTTGGGGCTTATTTCTTCAGTCTCTTCTTCAACTCCAAATTTTTCTAAAATACCTTCTACATTTTGATCTACTTTTTTCTTCAAATCTGTAGAGAGTTCTTTAGGAATAATAATAGCTAATTGGTATTCGCCTTTAAACACGAGGTCTTTAGCTTTATGCTCTTGTTGTTTTTTAATAATTGTAAAACTATTAGAAGATTTTAATCCATCATATATCGTTTTTGATACAGAACCGTTATCATTATCAACAAGAAGTATTGGGATTTTATTATTTCCGATAGTTTTGAAAGAGCTATCTTGTATTATGGTGATAGTTATAATCAGTACTATCGGCATAACAAATAAAATAGCAATTCCCCCTATATCTCTAGTGAGTAATAAAAACTCTTTGTATGTAGATGCCCATAATTTATGCATGATCTCTAAGGGCTTTTCCTGTTAATGCCAAAAATACATCTTCAAGATTATTTGCATTTTCCTGATTAGAAACTAATTCTTGTGGTTGCCCTTGAGTAATTATTTTACCGTGATCTATGATTGCAACAGTAGTACAGAATTTTTCAGCTTCGTTAAGATGGTGTGAGGTATACACTATAGTGGTGCCAGCTTTATTCAAAGCTTGTAAGTATTTAATGATTACATTTTTTGACTGTACATCGACTCCAACAGTGGGTTCATCTAGAAATAAAACTTTTGGATCATGTAGTATACTTGCAATTAGGTTTATACGACGTTTCATTCCGCCAGAAAAGGTACTTACTTTTTTGTGAGCAAACCTTGAGAGTCCTAATATATCGATAGCATTATTTATTTTCTGTTTTAGGGCATTACCTTTTAGTCCATACATGCTCCCAAAATAGGCAAGGTTTTCATATGCTGTCAAAGAAGGGTATAATGCATATTCTTGAGGAACAATCCCGATGCGTTGTTTTAGTTTATTAGAGTTTTTATACGTGAGATTATCTATGGTAAATGATCCTGATGTAGGTTTTACCAAAGAACAGAGTAATGAGATTAGTGTAGTTTTTCCAGCACCATTTGGCCCCAGTAGCCCAAAAATCTCCTTTTCGGCAATGTGTAAATCCAAATCAGCTACAGAATAGGTGTCTGCACTTTTGTACTTTTTTGATAGCTGTTCGATTTTGATCATATGTATCTTAAATGGCTTTCTTTAATTTTTTGAAGAAAGCTTCTTCTCTATTTGCAAGTTCATCTAGTTGAGAAGCTATATTATTATAGGCATCATCTTTTGCACTTCTGTTTTTGTATATGCGAGAAGCATCTAGGGCAAAATCTCTCCAAGAGTCTCCTATTTCTGTCATTTCTGTAGACAATAAAGCTAGATTGTCATTCTCTAAAAGTTTTCCTGCTTCTTGCAAAAATGCAGCATATATGTATCTAAATCCTCCTCCGCCAGTTCCTATTTCTTCCTGCATACGAACAATTTGCCCTAAATAATGATTGGCAACTTTTACACCTTTCTTTTTTGGCCACTTACGAATAAGTTTGGCAACCATACGAATTCCTTTTATGCCTACGATTGGCACAGGAGCCAACATATCTCTACAGGTATGTTTAATACCTTTTACGATAGCCTTCTTTATATCTAATTCTTTAGGAAAATCTATTGGGTAGTACATATGCCCTTTGGGTGCAAAAGCTCCTTTAGCAAAACGAATTTTTTCGAGTTCTTTTTCTGTCAAAGTTGTTACAGTCTCCATTACAGGGTCACTTATCAGATAGGTGTCATCTTTTTTACCGTACACAACTAAGTTGTGCGCATTAAAATGAAAACGATATTCATCAGGAAAATAAACGAGGTTGTATACTCCTACTTGTAACCCTACTGGATTATTTTTAGTAAGGTTTTCGTCTAGACGTATTTTGGCAGTTTCTGGATTTTTAAATTTTTCCCTTTTTATTTTTATACCTACTCTTTTGGCAAATCTTTTAAAAATAAGACCTGGCATAGCTCTGTAGGTAAGGGCAGGGGCATGGTTTACTTTTAAGAACGGAATGTAGCAAAATAACAGGCCAGACCCAATACCAAAAGCCATTGGCTCACTTACATCAAAACCATTGTGTTTCATAAGATTGGATACAACACCATTTTCGCAATGTGCTGATTGGTGGTGTGTAAAATTAATCTCCATGGTTGATGTTTTTTAATTGATTTATGTTGATTTCAAAAACATCAGCATATTTCTGTAATGTTCTTGTTGATAGTTTCTGAAATACCTTTGGCTTAAAATGTCTTTTGATTCGCCATTTCCAAATGCTAGTGTAGCTGGATAAAATAGAAATATCCATTTTATGAAGCTCCATATAATATTCTACTGGGCTTGTTTCGTTGTTAATTACCTTATTTTTTGCAATCTCGACACGCTCGTTTATTTCTTGTATAGCATTATCTAATGCAATAGTTTTAGGTTCCCAACCACTGCTATTTGTAGTAGTATATTCTCCATCATCATTAACGGCATAGCATAGCTCTTTAAAATCACCTGATTTTAAACTACTATTGTCTTGAGGAACATCACTTTTTTTCATAACAACTTATTTTACTTCCTGAATAAATAAATTCATCTCACAAGATAATAATTCTTTGCCTTCTTCATGGATTTCGCAATTTAAAGTACATATGCTGTATTGCTCAGTGTCAAATCTAGATTTTAATATAGCAGTAGAAACAATGGTTTTTCCTATAGAGGGATGATCTGTAATACAGACTTTTTTTATGGCGCTTATAAAACCGATAAGTTTTGTGCCTTGTCCCTCAAGATCATCATCGTCAAAATAGCTTTTACCAACAATAGAAGAGCAGGTTTGTGCTGCATTTTCTACCAAACCAATTTCGTTAAAAACTTGATTTTTTATAAAGATACAATCAGGTTGTATGTAGAATGAGGTTGATACATGTGTGTCATCTATTGATAATACCTTATCTACCATCAAGAATGGAGCCCGATGTGGTAAAAACTTACTGATATCTAGGTCTTCAAATTTATTCATTGATTGGCAATAACTGTTTTCATTTGTCCAGAAGCAATTACTTCTTTGTTGGAGTTGTATATGTCTACTTTGACCAATGTAACCCCCATAAATTCATGTAATATTTCTGCTTTTGTGGTGATGGTTTCTTCTACTCTTGGAAGAAACGAGATGGTCACTTTTTTTATAGAGCCTATATAGCCAACAGGGGCAGGTTCGCCTTTTAGGAAGTAATCATAACCAGTATGTAAGGCAACTGTTTGCGCCATATTTTCTATAAGTCCTGGTTCTGTGAATTGATGTTTTGTTACAAAAATATTTTGACTAGTGATTGTAAAAGATGAGATAATGCTTGTCTCAGAAAATGTTAGCAGGGCGCTAACCATCTCAAAAGGTTTTTTCTGAGGAATTAAATGCGAAACATTTATAATAGGTAAACTCTGTTCTTTCATTTTAACAAACAGTTAGATATGCATAGGTATAAGAAAATCTAGAACTTTCAGGTACAGATAATAAAATAGTATCTCCTTTTTTTAATTTTCCTGAGGTAGCTAGTTCTTCTAGCATAATATAAATAGATGCTGATCCAATATTTCCTACTTTGCTCAAATTCATAAACCAATTTTCTAGAGGAATTTCTATACCTTGATTTTTCATTTCTTGATATAGAGTCTCTTTAAAATAATAAGATGAGATATGCGGAAGGTAATAGGTAATATCCTGAGGCTTGAGATTGTTTTTGTCAAGCACTTTCTTGAGGCTATCAACACCCTTTGTAAGAATATTTTCTGAGAGTAGTTTAACGTCTTGTTTTATGGCAAATAATGATCTTTGTGCCCATTCTTCAGAAGGGTATTCGCTCCATGGTTTTAACGCTCCGTTTTCTTGTTTATCTCCTCCTGCATACATACAAGCTTCTATTTCATAAGCATACGAGTATCCTTGCATCCATTCTATTTTTAATGGGCAATTACCATTGGGTTGGTTTTCTAGAAGAAATGCTCCAGCACCATCTGATAACATCCAACGAAGAAAATCTTTGTTGAATGCCAAAATTGGGGTCTCTTCTAATTGTTTAAGGTGTTCAATTTCGTTTTCAAAAACATCAGATTTCATCCATGAAGAAGCACGCTCAGAACCAGTACATACAGCATTTGTGTTTTGCTCAGATTTGATTGCCATATACCCATATTTTAAAGCATTCATTCCAGAACAACAAGCTCCTGATGGAGAATTAATTTCAAGATTTCCGTTTTTTAAATACCCATGAACCATAGCAGTGTGCGATGGTAGTATCTGATCAGGACTTCCTGTGCCACAAGAGAGTATTTGGATATCATTACTTGTAAAATCAGAGTCGCATAAAAGCGCTATTGCTTCTTTGGTAAGTTCTGCATTATTGTGTGTTATTTTACCATCAGCGTCAAGTGCATAATATCGAGTTTTTATTTGATTATTGCGCAAAACAACACGTCTGGCTTTTGATACTGTTCCATTAAGAATACCTAATCGCTCCTCCATTTGATCATTACTGACGGGTTCGTTAGGTAAATATTTTGATATTCGTGTGATGTAAACGTCTTTCATTGATTGTGTTTTGTGTCGACAGATGAATAATATTTCTTCTCTCGTATTATTTTTTTGTACATCAAAAAATAAGTAGCCAAAAATACAATAAAAACGATAGGAGCTATTATCCAAATTGCAAATAACAGATAATAATTAAATAAAATAAGTAGCTTCTTACGTTTTGTAGCACTAGTTTCTCCTTTGGTGTAAATAAGGTTTGCCCATTTAGAAAACAATATATTGGCTCTTTTATCTGCAAGAACAAGGAACGGTTTGATTTTTATAGCTCCTAATTGTATTAATTCTTTTTGTAAACCTGTGAAATTGTTAGTGAGTAAAGCTTTTTGTATAAGAGGGGTAAAATTGGCTGCGTTCTTGATATCCTTGTCAGAAACTCCAGGTTTTGGGAAGAAGCCTAAAAACCTACTTTTTTTTCCAGTAAACATCCAGTGCGTTATGGTTAAAACACTGATGTGATTAATATGTCTATCTACCAAAGCTATGTTGCCAACTAATTTTGCATTGCATAAGTTTAATAGTGTTTTTACTTTTTCTTGTGCCTGAATCCACATATTTCTACAGCCAATAACTGTAATTACAGGTGTGTCGTTTAATAACTTTTTGGCATCTTTTGATTTCAAAAAAGAATTGATAGGGATGGATGGTGATAAATACCATACTTGATGACCAAGTATGATTAAATCATATTTTTGATTTAATATCTCAGAAGGAATAGGTTTTATTTTGTCAGGTATTTGAAGAAACGACTCAGGAAAAACATCAAAAAACTTTTTCTTATTCCAAGGAAAGGGGTAAGGAGTTTCCATTTCTATTCTATGATGCGTAATATTTATTTCTTCTGATAAAGCTAAAGGGGTAACAATATTGTTAACGATTTCTGATAATTGACCAGATTGGGAATAGTGAATGACTAATACATGCTTCATTTATTTGTTTTTTACATTCCAGAAATCAAAATAATTAAACCATTGCAATGGATATTTTTCTAACATCCATTGTACGCTTTCTGTATACTCTTTTAATAACCCTTTTGCATCTCTTTGTTTTGCTTTAGCTTTTCTAGCATATAAATGGTAATGTGTGTTGGTTTCTTTCATCACATAAACAAAGAGAATAGGGACTTTTAATCTAGAGGCCAAAAGAAAAGGACCAGAAGGAAACCTAGCCTCTTGCCCTAATAAATCTTGTGTTAAATATTTTGACGCTTCAAGATAGCGATCTCCTGTGATACATACAATTTCATTTCTAGCTAATGCAGCATTAATCTCAAAAATGTGAGAAAGATCTTCATTTATGAATATATAATTAATAGCAGATTTTTGCATTACACTTTCTAGGTAATCCTTGATAGCGGTGTGCTCTGTATTGGTGGTAAGAATACTTATCGAGGCATTTTCTTCTAGTTCTCCAAAAAAATGTTCAGCGATTTCAAAATTACCGAGATGAGCACTGATAAGGATGCCTCCTTTTTTTTGCCGTAGCGCTTCATTTATAAGTTCAACACCATCAAATGTATAGGTGAATTTGTTTCTAAGGCCAGAGGATATAGCTACTTTGTCAATAATGGTTTGACCAAAAACATAGTAGCTTCGAAATATTTTTACAATACTCTTGTATTTGTTATGGCCAAGCCTTTTGTGTAAGTAATAATAGATGCTTTTGCTACTTGATATAGAGAAAACACAAAAATATATTGCGACAAAATATAAAATAAGATAAGCAGCGCTTAGTCCTACTTTTTTTATTAAAAAAACAAAAATTTTATACCCTAGTACACTACCTCTGGATTTTCCTTTCCATTCAGTATCCATGTGTTTTTATAGCATTTTTATTTTGTTTTCTATTAAGTCATAAAAATTCTGAAGGGAGACAACATCTACAAAGTCTTCGCCTACTAGCTTTACACCAAAATTAGATTCTACAGCAACAACTAGATCAACAAAATCCAGACTGTCCAATTCGAGGGTTTCTTTTAAGTTTGCTTCAGGAGATATTTCTTCTGCTTCTACTTCAAACTCATCAATAAGAAAGTCGTTTATTTTTTCAATAATAACTTCTTTATTCATCTTTTACTTTTATGTTTTTTATTATTAATGCGGAATTTGTGCCCCCAAACCCAAATGAATTAGACAAAAATACATCAATTTTTTTATCTAGGGTTTTATTCACTAAATTTAGTTTGATTGCATCCTCGTCAGGATGTTCTAAATTTATATTTGGAGCGATAAATGAATGTTGCATCATGAGCATAGAATAAATAACTTCACTTGCTCCTGCCATCCAGCATTCATGCCCTGTCATTGATTTTGTAGAGCTCACATAAGGGCCGTTTTCTCCAAATACATTAAAGATTGCTTTTGCTTCATTTGCATCTCCTACAGGAGTTGAGGTTGCATGAGCATTAACATAATCTATAGTTGATATTTCGATATCCGCTTGTTGTATTGCTTTTTTCATGGCAATAGATGGTCCATCAACATTAGGAGTAGAAATATGATCCCCATTAGAAGAAAATCCATACCCTATAATTTCTCCTAAAATTGGAGCTCCTCTTTTGATAGCAGATTCATAGCTTTCTACAATAAGGGTTGCTGCTCCACCGCTAGGTACTAATCCATCACGGTTAGTGTCAAAAGGGCGTGAAGCCTTTTCTGGGTTTTCTGTATTAGTCGAGAATACTCCTAGTCCGTCAAAACTTCCCATGGCAAGCTTATTTATTTCTTGAGCCCCACCACAAATGATGCAATCTTGCAATCCGCTTTTTATGAGCTGATATGCCATGCCAATAGCATGAGACCCACTGGCGCAAGCGGCGCTAATTGTGAAATTTATTCCTTTCAGTTTGAATATGGTAGATAGATTCATAGTTACAGAGGAATTCATTCCTTTAAAAATAGCTCCTGAACCTACCAAAGTAGTGTCTTTTTTTTCTCTTATTTTATCAGCAGATTCGATCACTGATTTTGCTGTACTATCATTACCATAAAGTATACCGACTTCGTTTTGATCTAGAAAAGATTGATCAATTTTGGCGTTTTGTAATGCTTCAACTGTAGCAATATATGCATACGTACCTTCCTGTCCCAAGCTAATGCGTTGTCTTCTTGAGAGTGCTTTTTTTAGATTGGGCTCTGCTACCATTCCTGTAAGACAAGAACGGTATCCAAATTCTTTTCTGGTTTCATCAAAGGCGATTCCTGATGTTCCGTTATATAGTGATGTTTTTACTTCTTCAAGATTTTTACCTATACAAGAATATATCCCCATTCCTGTGATTACAACTCTTTTCATATGTAAGTTACGAATAAATTCCTCCGTTTATATTGATTACTTCCCCTGTAATATACGAAGCATTTTTAGAAGCTAAAAAAGAAACAACATGTGCTACTTCTTCTGCCTCACCAAATCTATTGGCAGGAATTAATTTTTTGAGCTCTTTCTCGTCTAGCTCATTGGTCATATCTGTTTTGATGAATCCTGGAGCAACTGCATTTACAGTAATTTTTCTTTTGGCAATCTCTTGCGCCAATGCCTTTGTAGCACCTACTATTGCCCCTTTTGCCGCAGAGTAATTAGTTTGCCCTGCTGTTCCTTTGACACCAGATACAGAGGCAATATTGATAATTCGCCCGTACCTGTTTTTTAGTAATTTCTGAATTAAATGGTTTGTCACGTTATAAAATCCATCAAGAGAGGTATTTATTACGTTTTGCCAATCTTTTTGAGGCATCCACATAAATAGACCATCTTTGGTAATCCCTGCGTTATTCACAATGACCTCTATAATAGCATCTTTGTTGTTTTCTTGCCAAGTATCTAGTTTTGTTTTTACCTGTTCTGCATCTGCTACATTAAATTGAATGATTTCAGCAGTTTGACCAGTAGCTTCTACTAGCGCCAATGTTTCTTCGGCAGCAGTTTTATTGCTGTTATAATTTATTAATATATGATAGTCGGTATCTTTTGCAAGTTGTATACAAATTGCTTTTCCAATTCCTCTGGAACCACCGGTGATTAAAGCACATTTCATTTAGTATGATGTTGTTTTCTGTTTGATAAGGAGTTTTTTTTGGTTTTTGGGAACTAAGTAATAATGCTATCTAAATAGCTCTAAGTTTTCAAACCACATATTTTTGAGAATTTCTCCTTTGGTATTTAGGAAGCACCAAGATTTTTTCTGTTTTACTCTTGCCAAGCCATTTACAAAACCTTTTTGTGCATTTTTTTTGAAAATGGAAAAACCGCCAGCAGTTATTTCATAAGTGTCTTTGATAACGAGGGCTCCTTTGGTATCTATAAAGCCCCAAAGTTTTTTGAGTTTAACAGGAGCTAAACCATCAGTGCTAAAAACTTCAGCGTCTTTAAAGGTGAATGGTATTATTGTTTTTCCTGTGGTGTCTATATATCCCCATTTCCCATCTTTATTTACAGGAGCAAGACCATTTTTAAATGGGCGAACTTTGTCAAAATCTGGTTGGATTACCCAATCACCACTAGCATTGATGTATCCAATTTTATCATCTTTTTTTGCATAGGTAATGTCTTTATTAATAGAGAAATCCCATATTTTTTGAGCCCCTACGACTTCTTTGAATTCTCCATTGATGATTAACCCATATGATTCATCTTTGCATGCTATGATATGATTATTATAGACATTACTTATTTTATTAAAAATAGTTTTGACAAAATAGTTTCCAGAAACATCTATCAGCCCCCATTTTTCATTTTCTTTTACCTTGGCATATCCATTTACAAAATTAAATGCTTTTGAAAATTTTGGAGCGATCACAACCTCTCCTTTTGTATTGATAAAACCAACCTTGTCTTCATTTCTAATAATTGCATATCCATTTTTGAAATCATAGACTTTATCTGTGTTGATAGTGGTCAATGTTTTTTCTCCTTTAGTATTAATGTAGAACCATTCTTTGTTTTTGAGTACTACAGCTACTCCAGAATCAAATGCTTTGACTTTGTCATATTGCGGTTTTATAGCCCATTCCCCTTTTCTATTTATAAATCCCCAAAGTTTATCATTTGCTGCTGCTGCTGCGAGGTCTTGAGAGAAATTTTTTGCATTTTTGAATGTAGCAGGTATTTGCCAATCTCCTGTTGTTGTGATATAGCCAAATTTACCATCAGTATTAGCAAGTGCCAACTTTTGAGAAGACACTTCTAGTGAGTAGGTAAAAAGTATAAGAATTAAGAAGTATTTGGTATACATTACGCTTCTTTGGTTTCATTATTTATAATAAAATCTTTCACCTTATTTACATAAGGGTACATAACGACATCTTCTGTAAAGATAGGAACTATATTTCGTATAGCATCATACATTTTCTTTGTTTCAGAAGAAACATCATCTTTTACCTCTAGGTATTCGATAGCTTGTACGATTGTAATGAGTTCAATAGCAATAACTTCAAAAGCATTTTCGATCACCTTCTTTGTGATCAAGGCAGCATTTGTTCCCATGCTTACAATGTCTTGATTATCATTGTTATTGGGGATACTATGAACATACATAGGGTTTGATAGCATTTGGTTTTCTGCAGTTGTAGATGTAGCTGTAAATTGTACACCTTGCATTCCAAAGTTTAACCCTAGTTTGGCAAGATTTACAAAAGGGGGTAATATATTATTTAGTTTAGAGTTCAATAAATAATTCAATTGACGTTCTGCCAGCATTGTCATTTTTGCAACCACAATTTTTAACTTATCCATTTCTAGGGAGACATAGTCTCCATGAAAATTCCCTCCATGATATACATGTTTTTTCTCTACATCTATAATTGGGTTGTCATTGGCAGAATTAACCTCTTCTACAAGAATTTTTTCTACATTATTTAATGTGTCAAGTACAGGGCCAAGGATTTGAGGAACGCAACGTAGTGAGTAATACTCTTGTACTTTCTCTTTAAAAATAGTTACCTCGGTTTGGTCTGTGTATAAATATTCTTCTCTCTTTCTTATCAGAGAGCTGTTTTCTAGATGCGTACGCATCTGTTTAGCAATTTGCTGTTGACCAATATGTTTTTTTGCATGATTTAGCTCATAAGATAAATGGTCATCATAAGCTTTTACAATTTCATTAATTGCACATGAGGCAGAAACCATCCAGTTGAGTAATCTTCTTGTGTAGACAGTGTTTACTAGTCCTATTCCTGTCATTACAGAAGTACCATTCATAATGGCAAGCCCTTCTCGAAGTGCAACTGTAATAGGAGTTATGTTTTCTTTTTCAAAAACTTCTTTTGTTGTTTTTCTTTCTCCTTGGTAGAATACTTCTCCTTCTCCAATCAAAGTTAAGGCTAGATGTGCTAACTGTACTAAATCCCCGCTAGCTCCAACACCTCCATGCTCATAAATGAGTGGGATAATATCTTTATTGATCATTAGAGTCATTACATCGACTACAGATTTATGAACTCCAGAGTTACCAAGGCACAATGTGTTTAGACGAGCAACCATAGCTGCTTTTACATACATAGGAGGAATAGGATTTCCTGTTCCAGATGCGTGGCTTCTGATCAAATTGTATTGTAGTTGATTTCTTTCCTCATCATTTATTTTGTATTGAGCCATGGGACCAAACCCAGTATTTACTCCATAAATGATTTTGTTTTCAGAAAACTCTTTTAAAAAGTTAAAACTTTTTTCTACAATTGCTAAAACACTTTTGTCTATGGCAATCGATTCTTTTTTGAATATGATATTGTAAAAATCCTGTATTCCTATTTTCCCGTTAAGTGTTTGCATCTATGATTTTGCTCGAAATTTTGTGAATATTGTTTTAATAACCAAAAATAAAACAGTTATTTTGGTTTGCAAATTTATAATAATTAAGGAATTAATGAGTCTAGTAGCATTATGAATGATGAAAATATTGATGTTTTAGTAATAGGGGCAGGGCCTTCGGGCTGTGTGGCAGCTTCTTATTTGCATACTCAGGGTTTTAAAGTAAAGGTAGTAGAAAAAAATCTTTTTCCCAGATTTGTGATAGGAGAGAGCCTTTTGCCACGATGTATGGATCATTTTGAGGAGGTAGGATTGTTGGAATGTTTGAAAACAGAACAGTTCGAAGTCAAATCAGGAGCACGATTTTTAAAAGGTAAAAAGGTATGTAATTTTGATTTTAGTAAAAAACATACACAAGGATGGGATTGGACATGGCAGGTGCCGAGAGCTGATTTTGATATGGCTTTGACCAATGAACTGATTAGAAAAGGAGTTGATATCGCTTTTGAAAAAGAAGTGATCGCAATAGGTTTTGAAGGCGCTATTTCAAAAACAACGATGCGTGATAAAGAAGGTAATGAGAGTATTGTTACTGCAAAATATGTTATTGATTCCAGTGGTTATGGTAGAGTATTGCCAAGATTGCTGGATTTAGAAAAACCATCAGAATTACCCAAGCATTCTTCGATTTTCACGCATGTAGAAGATATAAGAAGACCTGAAGGAACAGAGGGAACTTTGATCACTTTTGATGTAATCGATACAGAAACTTGGTTGTGGGTAATTCCTTTTTCTAATGGAGTTACGAGTATTGGTTATGTGGGGCCTACAGAGTATTTGGATTCGTTTGAAGGGGATGCAACAGAAAAGTTACAGCAAATGCTACAACGATCTGATTATTTTTATGACCGTTTTAAGGATGTTGATTTTCTTTTTGAACCTGTGTTTATTAAAAATTATTCAAAATCTGTAAAGCAACTATACGGAAAAGGATATGTACTTACAGGTAATAGTGCAGAGTTTTTGGACCCTGTGTTTTCTTCTGGAGTTACCTTTGCTACAGAATCTTCGCTATTGGCAGCAAAGCTGGTGACCAAAGAATTACAAGGTAAAAATGTAGATTGGGAACAAGAATATACAGAATATATCAAAGGTGGCGTAAACGTTTTTGCATCCTATGTGAAAGAATGGTATACAGGAAATCTACAGAAATTATTTTTTCACCGACCAGAAAATCCAGAAGTAAAAAGACAAATATGCGCAGTTCTTGCAGGGTATGTATGGGATACGACCAACCCTTTTGTAACTAAACATGATAGAGCAATAAGAGCATTTGCACATCTTATTGATATGGAAAGTGAACAAGAAAAAATATAATTATTTCTTTTTTGTAGAGTTGTCTGTAACATTTTTATAGTAATACTAATTTTACTAGTCTATTAGAAATATGATGGAAGGTATCTATAAAAGATGCTATCTCTTTTGATTTTATACCATTTTCCAACTTAAATTTACCCAATAGAAATGTGCCTTTTTGCTTAGTATTTCAAAGTAAAGTACAGCCGTAGCTCTGCTATGAATTTCAAAAAGAGTCTCATCTGGTCAAATTTTTCTCATTTTTGGTTAAAAACAAAAGGTCAAGACGGGTTCTTTAATAAATTTTGAAATGTTTGAAAGCAAAATTCATTTTCGGAATGCTTATAATAACAGTATTTCTGATTTTTTACACCAGTAATTTTAATTTGCAAAAAGTATCATATCGAGTTTATCGATGCAAACGATCCAGAATTTCCATCACCTCTATTTTTTTACGCACTGATACAGGTATATTTTCTCCATTTTTCAGCATGAGATATCCACCATCAGTTTTTATAAAAGCACTAATACATTGTAGGTTTACCAAATGACTCTGGTGTACACGCAAAAACTGATAATTTTTGAGCATATCAGCAAAGTATTTTAATGTTTTGGTTACAAATATTTTTTGCCCATCCATCAAATAAAAAATGGTATTATTACTGTCAGATTCACAACGAATAATATCATCAAGGCTTACAATAATGATCTTGTCTAGTGTGTGTAATGATATTTTATCTGGTTTTTGTTCTGGAGCAGACAATGTTTCTTTGAGGATGTCAAGGCGTTCTTTGTTGGGTTGTATTTGTTCTTTTGCTCGTGCAATTGCTTGCCCTAATTCTTCATTAGAATATGGCTTTAATACATAATCAATTGCTGCAAATTTAAAGGCTCTTATAGCAAACTCATCACTGGCTGTAACAAAAATGATTTTAGATTTTAGTTCAGGAAATATTTCAAGAATATCAAAACCAGTACCATCACCAAGCATAATATCCAAAAATAAGATATCGGGTTCTGTGTTGCGTAATGATTTTGCGGCTTCTACCACACTTTGTGCGGTGTCAATTACTTTTATTTCGGAGTGATTCGCTTTTAGATCACTTTTTAAAAGCTGAAGCGCATCGGGCATATCTTCTACAATAATAGCTGTAAGCATAGTGTGTTTTTAATAATCTGTTTGTAATGGTATCTTAAACATAATTTCGGTTCCTGCTACACAATTACCATCTTTAATAATTTCTTTTATATGTAATGAATCTTTTCCTGAGATTGATTCCAATCGTTCTCGAGTTACTGTAAGTGCCATAGATTGATGATCTGTTTTGGCTTTATTTTTTTGAGACTGAAAAATACCTTGTCCGTTGTCTAATATAGTACAATGTAAAAAATCTTCGGTAGTATGAAATTGTACTTTTAATTTACCTTTTCGATTGCCTTTTAGGATACCATGTCTGATTGCATTTTCTATAAAAGGTTGAATGAGCATTGGTGGAATCAGGATTTCTTCGGGGTCAAAATCAGAATCGATCACGATATCATAGGTAAACGGTTTATTAGACATTAATTGCTCTATTTCTATATAGTGTTTTATGGTTTGTATTTCTTGCCCTAAGGTAATGTGATCTTTTCTAGAGTTGTATAGTGTCTCTCTAAGCAATGTGGCAAATGTATTAATGGTAGTGTTCATGCGAATAGGGTTACTGGTTCCCATTGCTTTTATCCCATTAAGTGCATTAAAGATAAAGTGAGGATTCATTTGCAATCGCAATGCTTTTTGTTCTAGTGAAAGCAAGTGGTTTTGCATTTGTAAACGTTCACGCTCTATTTTGTTTTTTCGTTTTACACGTCTAATATAAGAGAATCCGTATCCTCCTAATACGAGTACAATCCCTCCTAGTACAGTGAGTTGAAACCAAGGTTTCTCATAAATAGGGCTGTCAATAAAAAAACGAAAGGAGATAGGGTCACTTTCTTCCCATCGATAGTTTCTGGATTGCGCTGTAAAAGAGTGTTCCCCATAAGCTAACCCAGCAAGATTTTGTTTGTTATCAGAAGACCATGGGCTCCATTCAGAGGTATTTAGTTTCCACCGATATTCTACATCATTAGGGTGATCTAGATCAATTGTTTTATAGCTAAACGATAATTCTGTTTGGTAAGGGCTTAGTTTTAGTATGTGATCGCTATTTACCCAAGTATTTAATTGGATAGAATCTACACTGCGATAGGCTACTTCAACATCTTCAAAATGAATACTGGGTTTGATAGTTGTTTTGGTAGTTTCTGTAGGCTGGTATTTGGTAAGGCCGTATATAGCCCCAAACCATAAGTTTCCTTGATTGTCTTTTGTCACTGCATTAAGACAGGTTTCGATTCCTAAAAAACCATCATTTCTCCCAAAGTGAAAAATATCTACAATATCATTGGATTGATTGAGCTCTATTCTGTCCACTCCTCGTTCGCTACCTGCCCAGAGATTATTTTTTTCATCAAATATCATTTGGTAGATATTATCAGAGTAGGGTCTTTTTCTACCTTTTAATTTTTTGAAAGATATATTTTTCCCCAAATCAGACCACCATATTCCTCTTCCCGCAGTACCTATATAGAGTTTGTTTTTATGAAATAACAAGGTGCTTATGGCGGTAGTTTGATTCAAAACATTACCTAGATGGGTAACTCTATTTCTATGTATATATCCCAGATGTCCATTTTGAGTCGCATACCAGATTCTACCAAGAGAATCTTGTTTCATATCTCTAATTTGTAAATCTTTTATTCCGCTTTTTTGAGTAAATTTTTTAGAGGAGATAATACGCCCCTTTTTGGGGTCAAAAGTAAATTTTGCAATCCCAGTAGAATAAGATGCTACCCAGATTGTTCGTCCTACTACTTGTATGGTTCTTATCCAATCTGATAATAACCCTTTATCAGTATCAATAATGTGGTTTTTGAATACCATTTTTGTAATGGTATCTGTTCTTATAATAGTAGTTGCTCTTAGTTTTTTATTACTAATAGTATCGCTAATGATGCTATCGATTTTATGAACTTCTTTATATAAGATTCCTTTGCCTTCTGTACCTGCCCAGATGTTACCGCGACGATCACTGGTAAGTGTTTTAATTTTTACATCAGACAAACGTTCTTCTTGTGGAATATGATGAACACCAAAAGAATCGATATGTACTAGGCCAACCTCAGAATTAGATGCCCATATTCCACTTTTTGTAGCATGCACAGCATATACTCGATTGCTTTTTAGTCCTGTGTTTTGGTCATAATGCATGAAGTTGTTTTGGAAGTATTTATAAAATCCACCTCCAGAAGTGGCAATCCAGATATTTGATTGTCTATCTAGAATACTTTTTCTTGTATGTGATACGGCCAGACCATTTTTACGATTGATTTTTTTCTTTACAGTATGCTCTATAGCATCTATAATAGTGACTCCATCATTATCAGTAGCAAACCATAACTCATTATCATTATGCAGGGAGATATTGGTTACTCGTACTGGTTTTCGAATCCATTGGTTTCCATATGTTTTTGCATTTGTATTAAGAACTAAGATTCCTCTGTTGAAGGCAGAAGCATAAATTTTATTTCTATGAAATATAGCTGCGGTATATTCATACGCACTATGTCGCTCTAGAATACTTGCTTTTTGCTGTAGGTTATTAAGTTTCCATAGCCCTTTATTGGTAGCCAACCAGTATAATCGCCCATCAAAAACAATATCATTAATAATGCTGGTATTGATTTTTGCGTTGAGATTGATTTTTGTTAACCCTTGTTTTTTACGATATTCATAGATTCCGATATTCGTTGCTAGATAGATTTTATTTGCAATTTTGCATATTTTATTAATTCTAGGGCTTTCTAGGTTGGTAAATTTGTTTTTTGTTTTGATGCTCAACCCATTTTTTGTGCCAATAAAAAGACTGTCATTTACAAAGGCAAGAGAATGAATGTAATTGGATTGTAGCCCATCGTTTTCATTCCAGATTTCAAAATCATTACCATTAAAACGACAGAGCCCCCCTCCTTGTGTTCCTAGCCATAAGTAGCCTACTTGATCTTGTATAATATCATATACTTGTGATTGTGGTAATCCATCTTCTAGGGTGTATGCTCTGAGCTGATTATTTTGAGCAGATATACTACTGATACAATTGGAGATCAGTATAAGAAGAAAAAAAGTAATGAAGCGCATTGAGTTCACAAAAGGCATATCTGGTTAGTAACAAATATAGTTAAACTGGCTTTTGATTTGAGATGAAATTCATTTTTAATCTATATTGTAGAGTCTAATTCTCTAAGGCTTGTCTAAAAACTAAATTTAGTAGTCTTTATTCAAAGTTAAAATAGTATAAAATTGCTCTCAAGGAGTTGACTATAAAAAAACCGACACAACCCAGTTAGGGTGTGTCGGCATAATAAACAAAAGTTTCCCCCTTTTTGTTTATCAGATTGAGATTACTATAATTAATACCCAGTGATTGCTGTTGTCTTTGATTTTTTGATGACATTACCATCGTTCCAGGCATAACTTTGTTTTAGATTTACGTATTTGATATCGGTTGTTGTTTCTGTCTCTTGATATATAGTCTCTGTTTTTAGAATATTACCTTCTATACCATATTTTTGATTAGGAAATATGTATTGAAGATCTGTGTCAGAATTTTCACAATACACATTTTTTAGCTCAGGTAAGAGTACGGTAGTATTATCTTCTCTTACCAGATAATAATAAGCCTCTACATGAGCACAACATGCAAGATATTCTATCTCCATTTTAATTACTTTAGAAACCCCTTCTAATCCTGGATTGTTTAGTGTCGTCACAAAAACATCTTCAAACAAATCGGTATCTTCGATAGTAAAGGTGGCGATGTTATCAGTATCTTTTTTGTTTGAATGCACCAAATTAATAAGAAAAGATGGAGGGGTGTTTTCTTTTTTTAGAACCTTAGTAGATACTTCAAACTCCTCGGTTTGGGTAAATACATTTTGAGCAATAGTACTTTGAAAACTTTGAAACAAAATAATAATTATGGCAATGTTTTTCATAGCAATTTCTTTTTATAAGGTTAGCTATCCAGTGTAAAAGTACTTTCTATATTTATTATAATTGATGCGATTTTAGTATTCGTACTGGTTTAGTTAGAATTCGTTTTTAGGGGATGTTTTCTAATTCTTTTAGTGTTTTTATTACAAATAGGTGGTTGGTAAAAACCTGTTTTATAGGTATTTATACGGGTTTGTTGTATTTGTTTTTTTGCATTTTGATTGTAGCTATTTATATGCTTATTACTAGAGATATTACTTGTGTAGTGGGGTAACATGTTAAAATAGAGCATTTTTACAGCGAATTGAAAAAAGTTTAAAGCACTTCGATAAGTTATTATATACGGATCAGGTCTAATTGTCGTTATATATAGTATATGTTTTTTTTCAATTTTTTAAAACAATAAAAAGATGAAAACAATGCGATATCGATCAAAAGGGCAAGATGTTTTTTTTCTGGAAGAAATATTGGTAAAACTGGGATATAAAGTATATATATCAGAATTTTTTGGAAGAGATACAGAGAGAGCGGTAAAAGATTTTCAGCAAAAACAACTACTTGTTGTAGATGGTATTGTGGGGCCAAAAACTTGGTCTAAGCTTATTGAGGCTCAAAAGGATATAATAACATTTAATGACAAGTTGTTGTCTGAAAAAGATATTGAAGACTTTGCGACACATCACAATTTGGAATTGGCGATGGTAAAGGCTGTAAATGAAATAGAAAGTAATGGCAAAGGATTTTTGATTTGCGGTAGGCCAAGAATATTATTTGAAGGACATGTTTTTTGGAGAGAATTAGAGGCTCGAGGGATACGTCCGATGGATTATGTGTCTGAAAAAACAAAAGATGTTTTGTATAAAAAATGGACCAAAAAATATTATAGAGGAGGATCAGGCGAGTATGATCGTTTAGAAAAATCCGCAGGGATATCAGATAAGCCTGCTTTTCATGAGTCTGCTTATAGTGCTGCGTCTTGGGGATCTTTTCAGATTATGGGGTTTCATTATAAGAACTTGGGGTATGTATCTATCGATCAATTTGTAGCAAAAATGTATGAGCATGAGCGAGAACACCTTACTGCTTTTGGTGCGTTTATTACCACTACTGTTTTTAAAGGAAAGCCATTGATAGATTGGGTCAAAATAAAGAATTGGGCACGATTTGCAGAGGGGTATAATGGGCCAGGTTATAAAAAGAATAACTATGATGTTAAACTAGAAAAGGCATATAAAAAATACAGTACCCCTTAATGATTAACTTAATTGATTCTTGTGTATTGTAAAGAATCAATTAGTAAACCGTGGATTGTAAGTAGAGAACTCTAATCCTAATTCGTCGACTATAAGTTGAACAGACTGATTTGCTAATGCTTCTTTTGGGGTGTCAATTACAAACTTTTTTATAGTATGTTTAGTATTTAATACATATAATTTGTTGCGGTTTACGGTATATCCTTGATCGGGGCGCGCCATGGATGACCAAGAAAATTTTTGAGTTCCTTGATAGGTAAGAATGCTTATATCGGTACTATCCTGTAAAGGAATTTCTTTTTTCAAAATAACATTACCAAATAAAAATTGAGATCTGTATAGTTTTTTGTTTTTGATCATGATCCCTTTTTTACAACATAACATAATCAGAATGATTATAGATATAGGAAAGAGGATTGCTAAAGAAAAATCAATCAATGAATATTCTTGAAAATCAGGAACGCCTATACTCCATATGATTATTCCGAATAAAAATAGGCTTCCAAGAAAAAAGGTAACTATAAAAATTAGGATAAGGATAAGTTTTTGGTGTATTGTAAAATTTGATGAGTAAATTATTTTTTTCATGATATAGGAATCAATATAATGATACTTCTATGTTGCTTAATATATGTGTTGTAACACGGTAAAATGTTACCTTGCTTTTCGGTTTTTTTTGTAGATTAGTTGCTAGTCTTTTCTTTTGTGCAAGCATTGAGTTATTACAAATGTAGAAGAGTCATTTGTTTGTTTGCTTAGCTACAATGATGGAATACCTCTTATTGTGAGCAGTGTTTTTTTCAATCCAGAAGATATCAAAACACCAATAAAATAGTTGCAAGGCTATTATTTATACACTTCTATAGGAATGTCAAAATAGATGGTTCTAATATCAGTATCTTTTGTGCTGTCTTTTTCTACTCCCATAGCTTCAAGCTCTTTTTTGGTATATCGCCACCATAGGTTGGGTAATCCTTTTGACATAGAGTACATCTCATCAAAATATCCTCGTATAGTATCTTTACCTACTCGTTTAGGAGTAAGATAAAATAGTACAGTTTTATAATGATCTGCAGTATCTATTTTTTCTTTTTCAGCAGGATAGGTGTTGTTATACTTTAGGCTATAAATCTTTTGGGAATACTTATAAGGTTTATAGTATTTTTCTTCTGTATTAGAAAAATCGGCATTGAAATTCTTTTGAGTATAATCTTTAGGTATAGTGACTATAAAATCTGATTCGTTAGGGTGTTGCGCTACATCGGGCTGGAAGAAAAAACGTATAGAATCCCCTAGTTTTACTTTTCTGGGAGCTATCTTGTATTTCATGCTAGTACCTGTATTTAGGGTGTCGCCATTAGATAATAGTTGCCATAACTGATTAGTATAGGATTTTGCGTTGATGATTTTATATTCTTTGATAAAACTAGGGGTGCCATCTTCATTATAATTATTCCATATACCTATGCGCTTGTCTTCTTTGTTGTATATCCCTTTTTGTCTTACATTTTTATTTTCATAAAAATCCTTATAGTATAAAGATTTATCATCATACCAAAACTCAATAATTTCAATACTATTATCTTTATTATCATAATAAAAATAGATAGAATCATTTCTTACATTATTTTTATATGAAGTCGTAGAAAATATTTTTCCATTTTTATAGTATATAACACGCGCTCCTTGTTTTAATGAATCTTTATCGATGTAATAATAGCCTTTTGTTGTGCCGTCTTCAAATTTTTCTGTGATTTTCGTAAGTTCTGTTTTACAACTGTTGCATAGATATATAAGAGTCAGTAAAGGTAATAGCTTCTTAATGCTCATATTTGGGGTGTATTTCTATATGCCAATGAACTCTTTTATTATTCATACACTTCTATAGGGATGTCAAAAAATATACTTATTTCTTCTGTATCATAAGTGCCCTCATCAGATAAATTCATGGTTTTGATATCTTTTCTGTTGTATCGCCACCATAGATTAGGTAATCCCGCTACAGCAGAATGCCATTCTCTAAAATATCCTCTAATGGTATCTTTACCTACTCGCTTGGGTTTTATATAGAATACTACCGTTTTATAGTGGTCTGTAGTATCGATTGTCTCTTTTTCAGTAGGATAGGTGTTATCATATTTTAGGCTATAAATATGTTTAGAATACTTACCTGGTTTACGATACTCATCTTCCGTATTAGAAAAGTCGGGAGTAAAGTTTTGTTTTGTATAATCTTTGGGTATGGTTACTGTAAAATCTGAGGTGTCCCCAAATTGTGCTACATCAGACTGAAAGAAAAGCCGTATAGAATCTCCCAATTGTAGTTTTTTAGGGGTTATCTCGTGTTTCATGCTGATACCAGTATTTAAGGTGTCTCCACTAGGTAATAAATACCATAGTTGGTTGGTGTATTGTTTGCCTTTTATGATTTTGTATTCAGCAATCTTTTCTTTATTTCCTTGTTTGTCATAATGAGTCCAGGTATAAATCTTTCTATCATTATTATCTGCCATGCCTTCCTTTTTTAAAGAACTGTTTTCATGAAAATCTTTGTATGACGTATACCCATTATCGTGAAATAGCTTAACCATTTCCAAGTCATTTTTTGGATTATCCCTATAGTAATACACTGAGTCTCTTAAGTCACTATTGGTATATTTTGTTTTAAAGGAAATTCTACCACTTTCATGATATGCTATGGTTTCTCCTTGTTTCAATGAATCTTTATCTATGTAATAAATCCGTTTGATGTTACCGTTATCAAATTTTGTAACAATTTTAGTTAACTCTGTTTTACAGCTTATACATAGAAATAAAATAAGTACTAGGGATAATAATTTATTACTCCTCATTTTTTGGTTGTATTTGTATACGCCATACATATCCAGGAGTATTCATATTTATATGGTAATTTGCATAGTTCATAGCGTTTTTATAGCCGCGTATATCACGTGATACTTTTGCAATGGTATCATAAGGGAGAGTTTCTCTAGTCTTATACAAATCTACATGTCGAGTTATGGTATCACCATATTCGATTTTTCTTTCAAGTTTTGTTTCTTTTTTCTCAATACTTGTTTGTGTATCATCTTTATCAAACATTTTATCATATGTATCGTATATTGATTTTGCTTTATCTAGAATGCCAGCTAGGTGTACAGTTGCACCAAACAACAGTTTCATCCCCCTTTTTTTCCAGTCGAGACCTCCGCCACCGCCAGGAGTTATGCCAGGATCACCCAAGATACCACCATCGGGTTGCCCTCTTCTACCAGTATTAAACGAATCACCAGTACCTCCTCTATACCCATCCATCATCATATAAATGTTAAATTTTTTTTACGGTTGTCAATAACTAATTATTCATACACTTCTATTGGGATATCAAAATAAATAGTACGTGTTTCTGTGTATTTAGCACTATCTTTGTGTATTTTCATAGCTTCAAGCTCTTTATCAGTATACTTCCACCATAAATTAGGTAATCCTTTGGTAACAGAATATATTTCATCAAAATATCCTCGTATGGTATCTTTGCCTATTCGTTTAGGAGTAAGATAAAATAGTACGGTTTTATAATGATCTGCAGTGTCTATTTTAGTTTTCTCTTTAGGATGCTTATTAGTGTATTTTAAACTATAGATTTTTTTGATATCCTTACCAGGTTTATAAAACTTCTCCTTGATATTAGAAAAGTCAGTATTAAAATTCTTTTGAGTGTAATCTCTGGGTATTACCACAACAAAATCTGATTCATTAGGATGTTCTGCCACATCAGATTGAAAGAAAAAACGTATAGAATCTCCTAGTTTTACTTTTCTGGGAGCTATCTTGTATTTCATGTTAGTACCTGCATTAAGTGTATCTCCATTAGATAATAGTTGCCATGTCTGATTGGTATAGGATTTTGCGTTGATGATTTTATATTCTTTGATAAAACTAGGAGTGCCATTTTCATTATAATTTTTCCATATACCTATGCGTTTATCTTCTGTATTATATATTCCTTTTTGTCTTACATTTCCATTTTTATAGTAATCTTTATAATATGTTGAATCATTATCATAATAAAACTTAATCATTCGAACCCGATTAGCTTTATCGTCTCTGTGGTAATATACAGTATCTTTAACATCATCATTAATATATTTAGTTTTTATAGATATCCTTCCACTTTTATAATATACTATAGTTTCTCCTTGTTTTAATGAATCTTTATCTATGAAATAAAATTCTTCAATATTACCGTTATCAAATTTTGTAACAATTTTGGTAAGTTCTGCTTTACAACTTATAAAAAAAACACTACTAATAAGTAGCAATACAACTATATTACTCCTCATATTTAGGTGTTATTTCTATATACCAGTGAAACCCCTGTGTATTCATATTGGTATGATAGTTACCATATTTTAAGGCATTTTGATACCCTTTGATATCTCTGGATACTTTAGCAATGGTGTCGTAAGAATTGTTTTCTATTTTATGTAAGTCAACTATATGGGGCATTGTATCAATATTCTTTTCTTGTAAATCATTTTTAATTTTTAATTTTTTTGTATCTGATTGGTCATTCCCATACGTTTCAACAACTTTTTTGCCAGCATCTTCTGTTTTTGCAAATAATTTGGTAAGGTGTACTATGAAATTAAAAAAAAGCAACCCTCCTGTACCCTTAATAGGCCCTCCACCTCGTGGTGAAATATCAGGATCGCCCCATTTGTCATGATCTGTAGGGTTACTACCCCAGGGTTCTACCCCAAATCCACTGGCAGTAGTAGAACTGCCCCAAATAGTAGCACCCCCTCTATCGGTATTATACCTGCCTGTAGTAGGTGTATTGATATCCCACCAGCTTTTTTCTTTTTCTGGTTCTTCACAATAATGATTAGGATGATCTTTTAGCAAATACCAACGTCTTGACTGTTCATGCCATTTATAGACCGTACAAAACTCATCTTGCAATAATTGCCCATCAACCTCCCCAGGAAAACCAGGTTTACCATATTGATAAGGGTTGTGTTTATGGCCACAAGTGATAACCATAGCCCCTTGTAACGTACCATCAACTACTTTATCTAGATACTCAATCTCTTTGATCTCATAGTCATCATTGGGAGAATCTCTTTTGAACATAGGGTCTTGTGCAAGTTTTGTTGCTTTTGCCTTGATGTTCATATGTAATGCGCGTGCAGGGTCTGCACTAGGGTACATAGCTTCTTCTTTAAGGGTTTTGGCTATTGTTTTCTGTATTTCGCTAGAAAACTCTTTGGCCATACCTTCAAATCCTAGATGCCCCAAATAAACCTCTATATCAGTCATATCCGTTGGTGTTATATTGTGTGATGGAGTTTGATAGCATTAAAAATAGTAAAAAGAGTATAGTCTGCAAAAAAAGCAGGCAGATTGCGCCAATTTTTTATGGGATGTAGCGTAGAATCGCTTTTTTTTAACAAAATTTTATGATTTACGAATGCGTATTATAGTACCGATTTAGATTTTTTGATTCTAACAGAAAAGAGGATTTTATGACGGATAGAAAAAAAGAAACAACTTCATAAAAAGGTTTTTATACTTTTACGTTATGATTAATAATTTTGAAAACGAGTTTTTTGGGATCGGGATTCAAAATGGTAAAACCCCAGAAAATTTGGGAGTCTTATGGCGATCTGCTCAAAATATGGGAGCTAGTTTTATTTTTACCATAGGCAATCGCTATGCAAAGCAAGCATGTGATACCCATAATGCCGTAAAATCAATGCCGTATTATCACTATGATACGTTTGATGATTTTTATAACCATTTGCCCAAAGGAACCATGTTGGTAGGAGTAGAACTTACAGACGGGGCAGAATCATTAGAAGCATTTAAGCATCCCAAACGATGTGTGTATTGTTGGGGGCAGAGGATCACGGATTGTCCAAGATAGCAATAGAAAAATCACAGTTTCTAGTTAAGTTTAAATCAGAGTTCAGTCTTAATGTTGCAGTGGCAGGAAGTATTGTTTTGTATGATCGTGGGGTTGATAAACCCAGATTTATATAAATTTCTAGTACATATATTAATTTATGAGTATTAATAATAAAAGTTGGTACACTATAATTATAGCTATATTTATGCATGTTTGAAATTGTAGAAAAATCGATTGCTTTTTTTAGTTCCTGGGTTTGGGATTGGCCATTATTGGTATTACTTATTGGTGGCGGTTTGTTTTTTCTAATTTATTCAAAATTCACTCCTTTTTTATATTTTGGGCATGCAATAGGTGTGCTTAGTGGCAAATACGATACAGAACATGCCTCTGGTGAGCTTAGCCATTTTCAGGCATTGTCTTCTGCTATTGCAGCAACAGTAGGGATGGGTAATTTGAGTGGGGTGGCAGTAACAATTGCTACAGGAGGACCAGGGGCTGTTTTCTGGATGTGGGTAAGTGCGCTTATTGGTATGGCAACCAAGTTTTATACCTGTTCACTCTCTGTGATGTATCGATCAGAAGATGATAAGGGAACATTGCTTAGTGGCCCTATGTATGTCATCATACATGGGATGGGTAAAAAATGGAAACCGCTAGCAGTATTGTTTGCTCTGGCAGGATTGGTAGGTACATTGCCTGCTTTTACCGCAAATCAACTTACACAAACATTGGTCGATGTGATGCATTGGCAAGAAAGTGATAAATGGTATATCGGTATTGCTCTTGCCGCCATAGCCTCGTTGGTGGTCATGGGGGGAATCAAAAGGATTGGGGCAGTAGCCAGTAAGTTGGTGCCTTTTATGGTGCTATTATATTTTATTACTGTAGTTACAATACTTATTTTACAAATAGACAAAGTGCCAGATATGTTTGTCTTGATTTTTACAGATGCATTTTCTGGTAAAGCTGTGGCAGGAGGGGCATTGGGATATTTGGTAAAAACGGGAGTAAAAAGAGCTGCTTTTTCTAATGAAGCGGGTATAGGAACCGCACCAATGATGCATGGTACCGCAAAAACCAATGAGCCTATACGAGAAGGGCTGGTGGCTATGATGGGACCTGCAATCGATACCTTATTGGTATGTACATTGACTGCCTTGGCAATACTATCTACAGGAATATGGCAAACTACAGATGATAATGCAATATCCTTGACATTATGTGCTTTTAATGAGGTACTACCTTATCGTACAGGAGATATTGTGGTGGTGATAATGGTATTGGTATTTGGGTTTTCTACCTTGTTCTCGTATTCATATTATGGTAAAACATGTTTGGGCTTTTTGACCAAACCCAAATATGGTAAGTATTATAACTACATATATATTGCAGCTATTGTAGTTGCGGCAGTGGTAAAAATAGAATTTGCCATCAATCTTATTGATAGTGCTTTTGCAATAATGGCAATACCTACAGTGATTTCTGCTTTGGTATTGGCTCCACAAGTCAATGCCAAAGCAAGAATGTATTTTGGTCAGTTTAAGAATAGTAAAAAATAGAATTTTATTGCGGTATATTCAAAGTGTAAATGGTCTTATTTTTTCTTTACAATAAACTCACTTCTTCTGTTTTCTTGGTGTTCTTCTTCTGTGCAAGGCACATCATTTTTGCATTTATTGATCAATCTTCTTTCGCCATAAGCTTTACCGCGAATACGCCTCCAATTGAGTTCTCCTTTTTCTACAATATACTTTACGGTAGCTCTCATTCTTTTTACACTCAACCTTTTGTTATACCAATAACTAGATCGGCTATCGGTGTGTGAGCGAACCTCGATTTTCATAGCTGGATAGTTACGCATGGTAGAAATTATTTTTTGTAACTCTACTTCTGCACTAGGAGTAATTTCTGAAGTGTCTAGACTAAAATAAATAGGTTTTAGTTGCAATACTTTTGATAGATCGTCTCCTACATTAATTTCTACAGTAGTAGATAATAAGTCCTCTTCTTTTATCAATGAAATGGGTAGTTCATATACATACTCAAAAGTATCGGTAGTCTCTAGAGGTATCTCTCTAGGATTATAGGTGTCTGATGTAACTCGAATTGTGTATTCAGAGTTGCAGGGTACTTTGATCTTATAAACTCCTTTGATATCAGAAACAGCTTCATAAATGGTGTTTCCTGCCATATCTTTGACCGTAACATCTGCCCTAAAAATAGGCTCATTGGTAGCACTATCTAGTATAATGCCTTCTGCATATTGCATACATGAAGTAATTAGCTCCTGGGTTTGTTTAAAACTGTAAATATCATCATTGCCTTTACCCCCCTTTCTGTTACTGGCAAAATACCCTATGTTGGTATCTGTGTTAAGTATAAAGGTAAAATCATCTTTTGAGCTGTTTATAGGTTTCCCTACATTGAAAGCGTTAGAAAAACCGAAATCTTCTGGAACTGCTACAAAAATATCTAATCCCCCTAACCCCACGTGGCCATCGCTAGAAAAGTAGAGGCTGCCACTATCACTTATATAAGGGAAGGTTTCTCTACCTTCTGTGTTGATCTTATTACCTAGGTTTTTTGGTTTGTCATACTTTCCGTTTCTTAATATATCAACTACAAAGAGATCAGATTGCCCTAAACTACCAGGCATATCACTTGCGAAATAGAGTTTGGTGCCATCGGCACTTAGTGAGGGGTGAGAAACAGAATATTCATTGCTAGAAAAAGGTAGCTCTGTGATATCGCACCATATACCATCCTTGAGCGTAGCTTTGTATAGTTTTAATAATACCACCCCCTTTTTATTCGTTCCTAATTTTTTGTTTGTGTAATTGTTTCTAGAGAAATATACGGTTTTTCCATCCTTACTAAAAGTGGTGGAGGACTCATGGAATTTTGTGTTGATTTTACCTTTTAGTTTAACAGGTTTTTTGAGCGTTATTTGATCGGCTTCTATTTCTGAAGAAAATATATCAAGAAATGGCATTTGTGTCCATTTATGCAATTTTGATTCATTAGTGTTTTTACTTCTAGAAGAGGCAAAAACAATCTGATTGTTATTATTAAAACTAGGAGCGTATTCTGAGTTTTTTGAATTGATGTTCAAAGGGAAAATGTCAAATTTGCCAGATTGTAGTTCTATAAAATCCAGATAATTTCTTTTTTCTATAAAAGATTTTGCACGTTTATCATTTCCTGTAATTTCATAAAATTGATCCATTACTTTATCAGCCTCGCTATAGCTCTCTACGCTTTTCAAACTTTGTGCATATCTGAACAAGTATTCAGGATTGAGGTCTTGTGGATATGTGTCGATCAATCGTTCATACCAAGTAACAGAATCTTCGAGATCCCCAGTAAAGTAATATGAATCTGCTAATCTTGCATATAAATCTGCAGAAGAATATCCCTTTTGTGCAACATCTAAGTAGATGGCCCTGGCATCTATATAAGCAAAAGCCTTAAAACTTTGATCTGCTTTCTCAAGAAGCTTGTTTTGATCTTGAGAGAAAAGGCCTGATGATACAAGAAGGGTAAAACATAAAGAAAGGAAAGTCTGTCTTGAGTAGAGTTGCGTATACGATAATGAGTGTTTTTTCAAAATGGTTTTGGTTTTTAGAGATAATAAACTTGTTATCAATAGGTTTTGAAAGTATCTTAGAATTAAATTTAAGAAAAAATGAATTAAAATAAGCATTCGTTTTTTATTTTTAATAACCGCTTTTTGTAGGAAAATGTTAATAAAACAGGAGATATTGCAATAATCTTGTCATCCGTTCTTTTCTTTTTTAATATTCATCTACCTTTGTCCAAAAATCAATTATATGGCTCACAAAGCTGGTTTTGTAAATATTATAGGTAACCCCAATGTAGGGAAATCTACCTTGATGAATGCTTTTATTGGAGAGAAACTATCTATTATTACCTCTAAGGCGCAAACAACAAGGCATCGAATTTTGGGAATTGTAAATGGAGATGACTTTCAAGTAATTTTATCAGACACCCCTGGGATTATAAAGCCTGCATATGAATTGCAGGAATCAATGATGGATTTTGTGAAATCTGCTTTTGAAGATGCCGATGTACTGATTTATATGGTAGAGATTGGTGAGAGAGACTTAAAAGACGAAGCGTTTTTTAATAAAATTACCAATGCCAAAATCCCTGTACTTCTTCTATTGAATAAGATAGATCAATCTAATCAGGAAAAACTAGAAGAGCAAGTTCAGTTTTGGGCTCAAAAAGTACCAAATGCAGAATTGTACCCTATATCTGCACTAGAAAAATTTAATGTCAGAGAGGTTTTTCATAGAATAGTTGAGTTACTACCAGACTCTCCTGCTTTTTATCCTAAAGATCAATTGACAGATAAGCCCGAACGTTTTTTTGTAAATGAAGCAATTCGCGAAAAAATCCTAGTACATTATAAAAAAGAGATTCCCTATGCTGTAGAAATAGAAACAGAAGAATTTATAGAAGATGATGATATTATTAGAATTCGCTCGGTAATTATGGTAGAGCGAGATTCTCAAAAAGGAATAATTATCGGACATAAAGGATCGGCTCTAAAAAGAGTAGGTACAGAAGCACGTAAAGAACTCGAAAAATTCTTTGGCAAGAAGATACATATAGAACTCTATGTAAAAGTCAATAAAAATTGGCGTAGTAGTGGTAGACAGTTAAAACGTTTTGGGTATAATAAATAAAACCTGATTGTTAGAGATGTAGTGATGATTATTGTTGCTATTATTTTGAATTAGCTTATGGCATGTGTTGACTATAAGTTTATAGGAGTCTATAAAAACAATTGATTCTCGATATAGTATCTGTTGCAATGTCTCTATAGAGCAAATTTGTGTCTAGAAGCCACCTCATAGAGTGATTGGTCTTTTTTCTTCTACAAAATTAGTTCGTTGATAAGTACAATACATTTCATTATACCATTTTGACTAGTTTGCTTTAATGACAGTATTTGTAATGAATATTTAATGCATGAAGTGAGTTAAGAATCTTGTGAATCACCTGTAGTTACTGAGGAAGAAGGAGATGTCTACGTAAGAATAAATAACTTCCATAAAAAGTTTGATGTTTTACAGTAACCAACTTAACTACAATAGGTGCTATATTTGTGTAAGTAATTATTTCACTGACTGACTATCAATTATGAAAAGTTCAAAGGCCTGAAACACTGGCCTCTGGGCTTTTTGTTTTTATTGCCCTTCTGTTATAGTAATCAAATCAAAACATTTTAGTATTGCTTAAATAAAAAGTCTAATTTTGCACAAAATTTTAGAATAAACATCAATGAGTGGTATAGTAGCAATTGTAGGAAGACCTAATGTAGGAAAATCAACCTTCTTTAATCGATTAATACAAAGGAGAGAAGCTATTGTAGATGCTGTAAGCGGAGTAACCCGTGATCGACACTACGGAAAAAGTGATTGGAATGGAGTAGAGTTTTCATTGATCGATACAGGAGGATATGTTGTAGGTAGTGATGATGTGTTTGAATCTGAAATAGATAAACAGGTAGAGCTAGCTATTGAAGAGGCAGATGCTATTATATTTATGGTAGATGTAGAGTCAGGGGTGACAGGAATGGACGAAGATGTAGCAAATTTACTGCGTAAAGTAGATAAACCTGTTTTTCTGGTAGTAAATAAGGTAGATAATGGCCAGAGAGCCACAAATGCAGTCGAATTTTATAGTTTAGGACTAGGAGAATATTATACTCTTGCTAGTATAAATGGTAGTGGTACGGGTGAGCTGCTGGATGAATTGGTAAAAGTATTACCAGAAAAAGAAGAAAATGACGACAGTGACTTACCGCGATTTGCAGTAGTAGGAAGACCCAATGCAGGTAAATCTTCTTTTATCAATGCGCTTATAGGAGAGGATCGATATATCGTTACCGATATTGCAGGAACTACAAGAGATGCGATTGATACCAAATACAAACGTTTTGGATTTGAATTTAACTTGGTAGATACCGCAGGAATACGACGTAAATCAAAAGTAAAAGAAGATTTAGAATTTTATTCTGTAATGCGATCCGTGCGTGCTATTGAGCATAGTGATGTTTGTTTATTACTTTTTGATGCCGATAGGGGTTTTGATGGGCAAGTGCAAAATATATTTTGGCTGGCCGAGCGTAACCGCAAAGGGGTGGTGATCTTGGTAAATAAATGGGATCTTATAGAGAATAAAGAAAGTAATACACTGAAAGACTTTGAGAAATACATACGTAAACAAATAGAACCTTTTACAGATGTGCCTATTGTATTTATTTCGGCATTAACCAAACAACGTATATTCAAGGCAATAGAAACTGCGGTAGATGTCTATAAAAACAGATCCAAAAAGATCAAAACCAGTGAGCTTAATGATGTGTTATTGCCTATTATAGAAAATAACCCTCCGCCAGCATATAAGGGTAAGTATGTAAAAATAAAATATATAACGCAATTGCCTACACCACAGCCGCAATTTGCATTTTTTTGTAACCTACCTCAATATATAAGAGATCCGTACAGACGTTTTATAGAAAATCAATTACGTAAAGAATTTGATTTTAATGGAGTACCAGTTTCTGTCTATTTTAGAAAAAAGTAGACAGCAGTACTTATTATATAGGTTTCTTTAAAAAAAAAACAAAAACACAGTAAACGAAAACCGTAGACAATGACTATACTATCTACACTGGTTTTTCGTTTAAGAATGACTCAACACAGACGCTACATATTATAATGAAATCTATTTTTTTTCTGATTGCTTTATTTGCGCATGCACTTACATTTTCTCAACTAGAAGCATGTAAAGATTCACAAAAACCTGAAGACGAACAACCTATTACGATAGTAGAGCTTTCTAGCTTGATAAATACTCCTAATTTTTATAATACCAATTATAGGTATATAGACGGGTTAGGAGGAAAAGGAGGAAGGTATTCAGCAGGCTTCTTAGATACCTGGCTAGGAGAAACACAAATAATGTTTCCGTATGATGGATTGCCAATACGAGTAAATCAAACTGATACTCAGATTATTGCAAACAATACCAATGCGCTGTATTGGATGACATTGGCTATGGGGCAAGAATATATGAATGTAGACATGCAATGGATGATTGGCTTTGGAGCCAAAGAGACTTTTAGTGGTACACCACATGCAGGACCTCCTTTTAACACCAATGCAGAAGGAGCTTACGGGCCATTTGAAGTAGAATTGTTTACTGGATTGGATAGAGCAATATCGTACCCGTCTTTTTATCCAGAATACCAAACGCAACTAGAAAACGCGTTAGATATCAATACATCAGGAATTGATCCAACCCAATTTATGAATCATTATATAGGTGCTGACCCTACATTGCTTAATGAATCTGGAGTGGTTGGAGCGTATATGTTATCGATCACTAATTTTTTTGCAATATATAATTGGTATAGCTATGCAAAGGACTTATGTTGGCATAAGGTTATAGACATGCCAGCAGATCCATATTATGGATTGGGTGCTATGGCAATAACTTATAATCTGGGGATGTTTTCTGCAAATCCCGTGGCAGATACTATGAATAAAGATACGTATCAAACTACTGTTGCAAATGCAAACGCAAGAGATTTATTGCCAGAAGGAAATAGTTTTTACAGAAGACATATTACAGAAGTTATTGAAGCGGTAGTAAATCGATCTACAGCAGCCAATACAGATGGGTCTATTGCTCTGTGGGATTATCAAATTGAATGGTCTGTGGTAGAACGGTTTTTTCTGGGAGAAGGAGGAACAATAGGTCAGCAAGGGCACGGTGGGATGCTACAACATTTTGAGGTAGACAATCAAGGGGTTAGGCAAGAAATTATGAATACGCTAAGAGAGGCTTTTGATCTTCTAAAAGGAAAAGCTCCCTCATCTACATCAAACACCATAAGTTTTAGGTATGATTGGTTAGCGTTATTGAGAACCGTAAAACAACATTTTTCTAATCAAGCTATTTTTGATCAACCCAATGTAGGGGATGCCTCTTTGAGAATTAATACTTTTTCGGATATAGGAGGGTGTTGTGTAGATGTACCAGCAATAGAGGTAGAACAGGCGTGTTTAGATAGCGAAACTGTTTTTAGAATATCGCAAGATGTAGTTAGTGTAGATTGGGAAATAAGAAATGCATCAGACGAGGTTCTTTACACATCTTCTGAGATAGAAGATCGTTATTCTTTTATAGCAGAAGGAGCTTATACTATCGAGGCTACTATTATTGTCGAAGGAGAAACATCAGTGCTTTCTGAAACAATTAATTTTGGGTCAGATTCTGTAGATCTAGATGTTCAAGCAGAATTTATAGGAAATGATATTGTAGTTACTGTAGTAAATGGTGATAGTGATTATGAATATGCGATAGATGCTGTTCAGGGACCTTACCAAAGTACAGGACGTTTTATTGGGGTGACTATAGAACCTCATATAGTTTATGTAAAAACACCTAGTGGATGTGTTGCGAGTGTAGCGGTGAACCCCATTGTTAATCAGGAAACAGGATTGGTTATTCCTGAATATTTTACGCCAAATGGAGATGGTTTTCATGATCAGTGGGAGATAAAAGACCCAGAAGGAACGTTAAGAGTAGATTCAAGAATCTACGTTTTTAATCGTTTCGGAAAATTACTAAAACAGCTAGATCCAAGAAGACCTGTTTGGGATGGGGTGTACTTAAATAAAAATATGCCTTCTACAGAGTATTGGTACAGTATAGAATATATTTCAGGAAATAGTACAAAAAGAATAACAGGAAGTTTTTCTTTGATTCGGTAATAAAAATCTATCCCTATTGCATCATATACAGAATTAAAATAATGGATACTCCAAATAGTATAAAAGGAGTTTTCTGTAGTAGTGTTTTTTGTTTTTGAAACAAAAACAGAATAAAATACAGGCCAATTACAATCAGGTTAAAAACTCCAAATAGTATAAATTCTATAAAGGCTACAGGAACATGTACCGTATTTTGAGTGTTTGTTGGATATAGATACCATAAAAAACTAATGATTTGCAGTAGTATGGCTAGGACAGGTATTATTTTTTGTTGTATCACCTTATTGTAAAATCTAGAAAGTATGTTTTATAATAATTACCATTATAGCTGGTCCTTGATTTTGAGGAGTTGTCCTTTGATGGATTCTAGTTTTCTTATAATATCAAAACTATCTAGGGCTTCTCGTTTTTGTTCTTTGAGGTGGATTTTGGCACCTTCTAAGGTAAAACCACGTTCTTTTACCAGGTGATAAATTAATTCGAGGTTTTTGATGTCCTCTGGAGTAAACTTTCTATTACCCTTGGCATTCTTTTTGGGTTTTATGATGTCGAATTCTTTTTCCCAAAAACGAATCAAAGAAGTATTCACATCAAAAGCTTCAGCTACTTCGCCAATGCCATAATACATTTTTTTGGGTAAGTTTACATACATAATTATTCTTTTTGCTGTGCAAAACTTCCGTCGTCTTCAAAAATAAGTTTACTTTCAGGAAAATCTTCTTCCGTTAGTGATTTGATAGCCTTTAAGGCTCCTTTTTTTTCATCTATAAAAGGATATATTTCATCTATCTGTTTTGCAGAATGAAGCTTTCCTTTGATGAAATTTCCATCGGTGTCAATCTCAATCTCTGCAATAGGAGCATATCCTTTAATTCCACCTAAGCTAAATCTAGAGTAGGTGCAAAAATTACCAAGGCTATAGGCTATAAATTTATTATTATATACTTCAAAAGCTCTTGATACATGTGGGCCATGCCCTAATATAATATCCGCACCTGCATCGACCATAGTATGAGCAAAGCGATATACATTTCCTCGATCCTCACCATAAAAACGTTCTGTTTTTCTGGTAACATGAGTATGTTTTAAACCTTCAGCGCCTCCATGAAAAGAAACAATTACAATGTCAACTTTTTGTTTAAGTTCTGCTACAATCTTTTTTGCATTGGTCAAGTTATGAATTTTTATGCAATCCTTGTTTGGGGCAAAAGCACAAAATCCATACGTAATTCCATTTTTTTCAAAAATCGTAGATGGTTGAGCAAACACTCCAGCATAAGCGATATTGTGCTTTTCAAGTGTTTTGGAGGTGTTTTTAATACCTATAGTTCCAAAATCACCAATATGGTTGTTGGCAATACTCATCACATCAAATCCAGTTTCCTCAAGGTATTTTCCAAAATACTCAGGGGATCTAAAAGAGTAACACTTGGATGGGTCAGAACATCTTTTTGCATTTTCTCCCTCATCGGTAAGTGTACCTTCAAGATTACCAAAAAGGATATCGGCTTGCGTTAATATAGAATTTACATTATCAAAAGGGCCTTTACCTTTTGGGGGCAAGTAACTACCATTGGGAAAATCTGTTCCCATCATGATATCACCAACGGCCATGACTTTAATATATTTTGGTTTAGCTAATGCTAATTGGGTGTTTTGAGCGATGACATACATCGAGTCTAACACTTCTTTTGAATATTTTTGAGCTTGTATTGATGAACAGAATCCAAAAATAAATACAAGAAGAAGAAGTTTACGCATTGATAGTTAATCTAAAGTTTCGTTAATAAGATTAGAGGCTTTGATCATTTCTGCAAATTCTTTTGGAGTTAAACTTCCGTAGTAGAAATTACGAGGATTGATACGTTCACCGTCTTTAAAAATTTCATAATGTAAGTGAGGAGCAACAGATCTTCCAGTACTTCCAACATAACCGATTACGTCGCCTCGTTTTACCTTTTGTCCTTTTTCTACATTATATCTGCTCAGGTGTGCATAGAGACTCACATAGTTAAAACCATGGTCAATACGTACATGATTACCATATCCAGATGAGTTGGCGTCGGCACGAGTCACAACACCATTACCAGAGGCGTATACAGGCGTTCCTGTATTGGCAGAAAAATCCATACCGTGATGAAATTTTCTTGCCTTGGTAAATGGATCACTCCTCCATCCGTACCCAGAAGCCATTCGTTTTAAATCAGAATTTTTTATAGGTTGTATAGCTGGAATCGTAGCCAATAATTCTTCTTTTTTTTCTGCTAGAGAAGCAATTTCATCAAGAGATTTTGATTGCACAACAATCTGTTTTGTTAGCTTATCAATTCGCTTACTACTCTCTATAATAATTTCAGAATTATTAAAACCTTCAAGATTTTTGTATCTGTTTACACCTCCAAATCCTGCGTTACGTAATTCTTCTGGAATAGGATTTGCCCCAAAATACAGGCGATAAATGTTATTGTCACGATCAGCAATTTCTTCCAATATATTTTCATTACGCTTCAATCGTTGATTCATTAAGTCGTATTGTAGTTGCATGTTTTCTAGCTCTCTACGATACGTTTTTTCTTTTGGAGTCTCTAATTGAGGTATGTTTAAGTAAATGAGAAGTAAGACAAATCCAGCCAAAAAAGAACCAACAACTCCCAATGCTGCGATACCAAATTTACGACCTTTTTTTTGCTCTATTCTTCGATAAGAAAGAGTGTCACTATCATAGTAATATTTAACCTTTGACATAATCTAAAATATGCTATTTTTGCAGGATATCAACCAATAAGAGGTTCTGAATAAGAACCAAGACATCGCAACAAATATAACAAATTGTTACAAAGTCAAGAAAAAACTGACAAATATCGAATTAAAACCATGTGTTATAACATAATAAATAAATGAATGTTGTGTTATTAGCAGTTTTGTTTGAAAAAATATAATATATAGAATCCATGAAATCCCAAGAAATTAGAAATCAATTTTTAGAATTTTTTAAATCCAAAAAGCACGATATAGTATCTTCTGCACCTATGGTTATCAAAGATGATCCTACGTTGATGTTTACTAATGCTGGGATGAACCAGTTCAAGGAATATTTTTTGGGCAATGGTGTTCCAAAAAACAATCGGATTACCGATACTCAAAAATGTTTACGAGTAAGTGGTAAACATAATGATCTAGAAGAAGTAGGGATGGATACCTATCATCATACGATGTTTGAAATGCTAGGTAACTGGAGTTTTGGTGATTATTTTAAAAAAGAAGCAATCCAGTGGGCATGGGAGTTGTTGACAGAAGTATATGGTGTCGATAAAGATATATTATATGTTTCTGTTTTTGAAGGATCAAAAGATGATGGGTTAGGTATGGATCAAGAAGCATATGATCTTTGGTCTGCAATTGTACCAGAAGACCGTATTATCATGGGTAATAAAAAAGATAATTTTTGGGAAATGGGAGATCAAGGCCCTTGCGGACCTTGTTCTGAGATTCATGTAGATATACGTTCTGATGAAGAAAAAGCTAAAACTCCTGGACGTGATCTTGTGAATGCAGATCACCCACATGTTGTAGAGATATGGAATCTTGTTTTTATGCAATATAATCGCAAAGCAAACGGGTCTCTAGAAAAACTACCAGCACAACATGTAGATACAGGAATGGGATTTGAGCGATTATGTATGGTATTACAAGGCGAAAAATCAAATTATGATACCGATGTTTTTACACCATTAATTAGAGAGATAGAAACGATTACTAATTCTAAATATGATAAAAACAGTTTGCCATCAGACGAAGATGGAAAAGAGAGTGTGGCAATTAGAGTAATTGCAGATCATGTTAGGGCCGTGTCTTTTTCTATTGCAGATGGGCAATTGCCTAGTAATACAGGAGCAGGATATGTGATTCGTAGAATTTTGAGAAGAGCAATCAGATATGGGTTTACATTTCTTGATACCAAAGAGCCTTTTATTTATAGATTAGTAAGTGTGCTAGTCAAAAAAATGGGAGATGCATTTCCTGAGCTTAAAGATCAAAAACAACTCATCCAGAATGTAATTAAAGAAGAAGAGTATTCATTTCTGAGAACATTGGATCAAGGATTGGTACTGTTGGATTCTATTATAGCAGAAACTACAGGGAAAGTTGTTTCAGGAAAAAAGGTTTTTAAACTATATGATACTTACGGTTTTCCAAAAGATTTGACGGGATTGATCCTTTTTGAAAAAGGATTAACCTATGAAGAAGAAGCTTTTGATGTAGAAATGCAAAAGCAAAAAGAAGGAGGTCGTGCGGCTACATCTATAGCTACTGGAGATTGGGTTGTTTTAGACGATGATAAAGAAACAGAGTTTGTAGGGTATGATAGTTTAGAATCCAGAGTTAAGATTGTTCGCTATAGAAAGGTAGAAACCAAAAAAGAAGGAGTGCAGTATCAAGTAGTTTTTAATCTTACTCCTTTTTATGCAGAAGGAGGAGGGCAAGTAGGAGATAAAGGATACTTAGAGTCTTCTAACGGAGAAGTTGTGTATGTAGTAGATACCAAGAAAGAAAATAACTTACTACTTCATATTACAAAAGAATTACCAAAAGATGTTACAGGAACTTTTAAAGCGGCAGTTGATGAGAGGCAACGTTTTAGAACAGCATGTAATCATACAGCAACACATTTGTTGCATCAGGCGTTGCGTACAATATTGGGAACACATGTAGAGCAAAAAGGGTCTGCAGTACATTCTAAGTATTTGCGATTTGATTTTAGTCATTATAACAAGCTCACGGTAGAGGAATTAAGAGATGTAGAGAGTTTTGTGAATTCTCGTATAGAAGGCAAGTTGCCATTTGTAGAGCAACGAGGTGTATCAAAAGAAGTAGCTCAGGAACAGGGAGCAATGGCACTATTTGGTGAGAAATATGGCGATACAGTACGTACCGTTAGATTTGGAGAATCAATAGAATTGTGTGGGGGTACTCATGTGCAAAACACAGGTGATATTTGGCATTTTAAAATTAAATCTGAAGGAGCAATTGCATCAGGAATTAGACGTATAGAAGCAATTACTGGTGATGCTACAAAAGAATTTTATTTTGAGAATAACAGAACCTTTTATGAGATAAAAGATGTGTTGAAAAATCCTAAAGATCCTGTAAAAACGATAAAAGGACTACAGGAAGAGAATGTAACGTTAAAAAAGCAAATTGAAGCATTACTTAAAGATAAAGCTAAAAACTTAAAAGGAGATCTGAAAAGAGAATTTGAGGAAGTGAACGGAATTAACTTTTTAGCAAAAAAGATAGATTTGGATGCCGCAGGAATCAAAGATTTATCATTTGCACTTGGAGGTGAACTTGAAAATGTAGTGCTATTATTTGGCTCAGATCAAAACGGAAAAGCATTATTATCATGTTATATCTCTAAAAACCTAGTAGAAGAAAAACAATTAAATGCAGGTCAGATCGTTCGCGAATTAGGTAAATATATCCAAGGAGGCGGTGGTGGACAACCATTTTTTGCTACCGCAGGAGGTAAAAACCCAGCAGGAGTGCAAGAGGCACTAGATAATGCAAGACAGTATTTGAAATAAACCATAAATAAACTCCCGCTCTCTAAATAAATAAAGAGATAGGGTAGAAAGATATATGAATCTGCAAACCAATATACCAATACACTCTAGGCAACCAAAAATTGATTATAAATCAGAACTTATACTTATAGGTTCATGTTTTGCAGAGAATATTGGAGATCGGTTTGAATATTTTAAGTTTAGAAACACCATTAATCCATTTGGTATATTGTTTCATCCCAAGGCGATAGAAACATTTTTGTGGATGGCTACTCAAGGGGAGCAATATACCAAAACAGATTTGTTTTATGCAAATGAGCAATGGCATTGTTTTGATGCACATTCCTCATTAAGCAATGCAAATCAGGATCAGTTGCTATCTGATCTCAATGATGCTTTGTTGTTTACCCAGAGCCAGATACAATCAGCTTCTCATATTGTTATTACGCTGGGCACAGCATGGGTATATCGTCTTAAAGCATTGGATATGGTTGTGGCGAATTGTCATAAAATTCCACAAAGAGAATTTGATAAAGAACTCTTATCTGTTGATGAGGTAGAGCAATGCTTGCAAAACAGTGTTCATATGATTAGAGGGCTTAATCCATCAGCAGAAATTATATTTACAATCTCACCAGTACGCCATAGTAAAGATGGGTTTGTAGAAAACAATAGGAGTAAATCTCATCTAATTACAGCTGTGCATCAAGTGATTGATAAAAATAAGAATACAGGGTATTTCCCTTCTTATGAGATTATGATGGATGAGCTGAGGGATTATCGTTTTTACGATACAGATATGATTCATCCCAGTACATTGGCAGTACAATATATATGGGAGTATTTTATGAAAACTTGGGTTTCAGAAAATGCTTTGATGATAATGAAAAAGGTAGAAGAAGTTAAAAAAGGGATGGCGCATAGACCTTTTAACCCACAAAGTGAGCAATACCAACAATTCTTAAAAAAGGTAGAACAAAAAAAACATGTGCTTCAGCAAGAATATCCGTTTATGGAATTTTAAAATATAGGGAAAAGAGTGTAATTTTTAAGTAGGTATTATATTATATCAGAATTGATATTCTATGTGTTGTATGAAGTTGCTTTCGGTTTTTTGCCAGATGCTACACCCAATAGGATATTCTAGCACCCAGATATAATACCATTTACACTTTGAATTTACCGCAATAAAACTCAAAGTGTAAATGGTATAACACTAAAGATTCAAGACGATAGTAATATCATCAGTAGTAGAACCTTGCATGACACCAGTATTGATACCTGAAGTTTGATCACCAGGTAGGTAATAAAGATCTTTGAAGGTGATAGAAGCATAAGGAGCTAGCTCCTCATTGAGCTTGTCATTCAAGGTATTCATTCCTTCAATAACCTTAGGTTCAAGCTGATCGGCAATACTACCCGATTTGACACCACTTTCTACCCAGTACGCCCAACGAGCCACATGCCCTCGTATTCTGCCAGAACCATTTAGGTACAGATATATATGATATGTAAGACTCGCATCGTAGTCAGGCCAAAACGGAATGTTTATATTGAGTTTTTGATGAATCTTTAGGTACATTCTGTCAGAATTCAGGTGGCTGATATTTAGAGGCCACATTTCCCAGGTAAGTGTAGGGTTGCCTTTTCTACTGGCCCTAGAGCCACTTAGAGCACTATCAAGTGTAGTTTTCCATTTTTCAAAAAATAAATCCCTAAAGCTTAATCTAAATTCAAAGCCATCTTTATTAGGCCCTACAAGAAGGATACTTTGAGTTTTGTTGTTAAAATTATAGGCAGAAAGTTGATCAACATCAAAGTCAGAACTGGAACCTTCTTTATTGGTTATTTGTAAAAAATCACCTTGAAAATCAGGATATGATGATAAAAAAGAAAATGGAGGTTTAAATAAGATCATTGTAGCATCAACAGTAGATGAATTATAAACCCTTGCAGAGCTGATGTCATTCAATAGGTTTGCATTAGATAAATCAGTAGCTCTTCTTTTATTATATCGGGCACTTTTGCTCAGTCCTAGCACCTGTGCTGTTCCTTCCTGATTATTAAAATCGTGTATCGAAGTTATAAATGATAATGACATGACTGTTTATTTTTTAGGATTTGTGAGTTTGATAAAACTGTTGACTAATTCCTGAGGTATCATTTTTTTGACAAACTCTGGAGAATTTCCTTTTCTACTGGTATCATTCACGATTTCTTGAAGCAGTTCTAAAGAATATCGGTTTGGAGATCGCTGAACTCGTTTCAAAACATAAGAAAACACCTCTTCTTCTGATTTGCCACTTTCGATAAGCATATATACCCATTTGGGGACCTTCTTAGTGTTACGAGGTTGATAAACACTTGCTTTTTGTTTTTTTGCAAAAAGAGAAATATCTTTTTTTACCTCGTTAGTAACTTTTGCAGCTCCCGCTTTGGTTGTGTTGATAAATAAATCGCTCCATTCTTTTTGAGAAAGAGGTTCTTTCTTTTCTACTTTTTTTAGTCGACTGGCATGTCGTTTTAGTTGTTGTAATTGTTCTTTTTTATTACTCATCCTTACTAGCTTTAAGGTTAAGTAATAAATATAAAAGAAGGAGTGGTGTAAGGAAAGAGGTTAAAATCCCTTATTTCACAGGGGGATTAACTGTTTTTTAGAAACTATAAACGGGGTGAAAACCTTTTTGCTATCTAAGAATTTCTATGTGTAATTTCCAGTCCACTATTGATAAGGTGCTTGATTTTAGGTCTTTTAGATTGTATTTCTTCAAGATGTTGTGCGATTTGTACAGCAAAATTTTGATCTCTGTTATAAGTAAGTTCATAGATTTCCAGAGGTAATAACCAATCTGATGAGTGATCTTTTTTAAGAATGTCAAAAACTGCTTCAAGAGAAAATATAGTGTTTTTACCCTCTCTAATGTTTTTTACAGATTGATATAAAGAATGTAGTTCCTCTTCTTTATTAGAATACGTACGTTTTGCAGTTGTCGAAGCAGGGTTGTGAGTAACAAGGTTAAAAGAAAGGTCGTCTGCTGGACCAGAAAAAGCTGAAACAATTTCTTTTCCTACAGCAAGGTCAAAGGTTCCCCATTCAGGTTTGAAAAGACATTCGTCATTATACATAATTGTACACTCACTAAATTGAATCAAGATAAGTTCTCCCTTGATGTTTCTGATACCTGTAATGTTAGTTCCTGCAATAGTGATCCCACTTTCAAATTCAAATTCGATATATTCTCCATCATAAAAATTATAGGCTTTTAGGTCTCTGGGAGACATGTTTTCTATCGCAAGATTAATCCCTTTTAATTTTCCAAGAGGAGATCTCATTCCGTCAGGATGAGCCTCTGTGCCATGGCCTATAAGCTCTTTTTCTCTAAATGATAATGCAGTGGGGCCTTTAGTTTCAAAATAAATAACTTCATTATCTTCATTTTTTATCATTCTGGTAAATATCCCTGATATTTGTAATCCTGTACTCAATTCGATAGTACCTAAATTCTCAGACTCTATGAGTTTAGCAAGACTACGATGCCCTCCTTTTCTTAGAGCCATAGTATCAGCAAACTCTTCAAGTACTTGGCATAGATATGCAAAATCGGGAGTTACAAATAGTTGAGGTTGAGGTTTGGTGATGTCAAAATCTTGAAAAGCAGCTTTAGGGGAGTAAGGGCGTTTTTGTACGTGGTCTGTCATGCACCATTCGCTCTCTCCTATAGAAGAGAGTAAACCAGCTCCGTATATTTTAGGATTTTTAACCGATCCAATTAGACCGTATTCAACAGTCCACCAATGTAAGTTACGTATCAAAGCCATTTCAGAAGGATCTTCTTTTTGGTTTTGTAAAGTCAAGATACGTTGTTCAGCTTCTTCAATATCTTTAGGGTTACTGTCATATGCTTCTTTCAGGATAGAAAGACTACGTACAGCCTCATACATGTCATAATCTCTTTTAGAAGAAATAGCTTTGCATCCAATTTTCCCAAAACGACGTAAGTATTCTGCATAATCTGGATTAGCGATAATTGGAGCATGCCCTGCTGCTTCGTGAATGATATCGGGAGCAGGAGTATATTCTATATTTTCGAGTTGTCTAATGTCTGACGCGATAACAAGAATGTTATATGCCTGAAACTCCATAAAAGCATTAGGCGGGATAAAACCATCTACAGCGACAGCTGCCCAACCAATCTCTTTAAGGATTCTGTTCATGCCATACATACTTGGAATCTCATTCACAGAAATTCCTGTTTTTTTCAAACCGTTTAAATAAGAATCATGAGCGACTTTGCTCAACGAAGTTATGTTTTTACGCATCACATACCTCCATACAGCATGATCCACAGATGTATATTCTTCATAATTCTGAGGCTTTATAAATTGTTTTAAATGAGGAGGTAATTTGTCAATTAGTGGGTTTGATGCTATGTTTAGAGACATGTGAAAAAAATATTTTTTTTGTCAAGACAATTTAAAGGGGAAATTAATAGTTTTATTTTGATATTAGAGTATTTTTAAATAGTTAAATTTGTTTGTCACTAAAAAAGAATTGATTGTGAGATGTAAGTTATTGTTGTTAAGTATGATTTGTGTGATGGGACTTAGCGCTCAGGTAACAAATGAAGGATTACCATTGAGTTTTAGTATTCAAAGTAAAAAAAGTATTACTCCAGTACTTATGAAGGGGTTTGATTTGAATAAAATTAAAAATGAAGATGCAAAAAATGATATAGATAAATCGATCCCTTGGAGATTTGGGTATGAATTCAACGTTAATCTAGGGCTAGAAAATTCTGGAGTGTGGGATGAGTTGCCAAACGGAGATAGGATATGGCGAATTAATATTATATCTAAAGGAGCAAAAAGCTTAAACTTTATTTTTGATACGTATAAAATACCTAGAGGAGCTACCATTTATGTATACAATAATGATAAATCAGATGTTTTAGGAGCATATACTAATATTTTTAATAGACCAGATCAAATGTTGGGTACTTGGATAGTGCAAGGAGAGAATGTTTGGGTCGAATATTTTGAACCAGCATCAGTTGCTGGCAAAGGGAAGTTAAATATTGGTAAGGTGATACATGGATATCGATCGATAGCAGATAAACGTATCAGTCAAAAAAGATTAGGAGATTCTGGTGATTGTAATCAAGATGTAGATTGCTCTGTGGGAGACGATTTTGATGGATTAAAGGAACGATTGAAACATGCAGTAGGATTTATTATAATGAATAACTCTGTTTGTACGGGAACTCTAATTAATAATACGAGTAATGATAAAGCGCCTTATTTTTTGACAGCAAATCATTGTAATTCAGGGAATGAGGCAACCTGGGCATTTCGTTTTAATTGGATTAGTCCTGACCCTTCTTGTGGGACAGAATTAAGTAGTCCTGATGCCACAATCAATCAAACGACAAGTGGAGCAAGGCGAGTGGCGTCTAATTCAGAATCTGATTTTAGGCTGTTAAGCTTACAGGGAGGACTCGATGAGTCTTGGGATCTTGAGTGGGCAGGATGGGATAGAACGGATGTGGCTCCTTCTTATTCTGTAGGGATTCATCATCCTAATGGAGATATTATGAAGGTGTGTAGAGAAAATCAAGAGCTGAGTAAGATAAAAACTTCTATTACAGGAATTCCTGATCCTGTTGAAACCTGGCAAGTAAATAATTGGGATATAGGAGTGACAGAAGGTGGATCTTCTGGCTCGGCGCTTTTTGACCCTAAAGGTAGAATTGTAGGGCAGTTATCTGGTGGGGGAGCAGCTTGCTCAGGAACGGTAGATAATAATCAATCAGATTTTTATGGTAGGTTTAGTATCTCTTGGGATTTTGGTAATACAGATGCAACAAGGCTTGTTGATTGGCTAGATCCTACTAATACCAGCCGAAGTACTTTAGAGGTGCTTTCTGTAGAAGAGTCAGGAGGTAATCCGCCAGTACCACCAGAGGGTGAAGTAGTGTCTCTTTATTTTAATACAACAGAAGCAAAAGTAAATATTACCAATACTGCAAGAGGAGATTTGAAATATTTTATATATGATATTGCAGGAAGAGTGGTCGACTCAGGAATGATATCTAGAGAAAAAGAACAAATTGATATGAGTGGTGTGAGCTCAGGGATGTATTTTGTGTATGTAGAAAATACATCAGATGGTGGTTCTTTTACAAAAAAAATAATTATAGATGAGTTTTAGGGTGCTAATCCTTAGCGTATATACCAGATACTATAGTTGTATTGGTGCTGTCTTTCAGGAATAAAGAATCTTGTTCTAAGTTTATTGTTTTGATTGCACCAAATGCCTTAAAGAATTCATCTTCTAAAGCAGCTTCTTTTTCGCAATATATTTTTGTGCTCATAGGGAATCCAAAAGAGATTTGTTTGTCTTTTATAGTGTATTTACATGAAAATGTATTGCATCCTGAAAACCCAAAAGTACGATTATCTTCTTCGTTAAAAGCAATATGTAATTTCTTGTCAGAGATATCTTTTCCATAAAGAGAAATGATAAAGAACTTTTTTTCTTGTGATTGATGTTGCTCTTTTTTCTCAGAGGCAGTAGTAGATTTGTTGTTTTTGTTATTACAGGTATTGATAGAAGATATTGTGAAAACTAAGAAGAAAATTAAGTATTTCATGAGTTTGTTTTTTGTGTGTATATAAGAGATAGTATGCAAATTAATGATAATTTGAATTTAAGAATGTAAAATGATACAAATTCTTTTGTGAGATTGTTATATTAAAAATAAAGAAACCTCTATAAGATGACTATAATTAGTAGTAAAGAAGGGAGTAAGTGATTTTATTCAGTTATTTTAAGTGAGAAATGGTATTTTATGAGATTTAAATTTATTTTTGATAGCAAAACATAGAAGCCTATATCAATGAAATCCGAAAGTAGAAAGCAAGAAATTATAAATGCAGCATCTGTTCTTTTTAAAGAAAAAGGGTATAGTGCAGTAACTATGAGAGATTTGGCAAAAACCATGGGGATAAAAGCAGCAAGCTTGTATAATCATATTCAGTCAAAACAAGAGATATTATCCACCATTATAATAGAGTTAGCAGAAGAGTTTATTGCTGGGATGGATAAAATTGTGGTTTCAGATCATACAACTGTACAGAAGTTAGAGAATATTATAGATTTACATATAGATGTTACTTTACGTAATGCAGACGGTTTGGCTTCACTAAATAGTGATTGGATGCATCTGGAAGAAGAGAATTTGCAGTATTTTGAGAAGATGCGTCTTGAATATGAAGATAACTTTAGGGAAATTGTAAGAAAAGGAGTCGCTAACGGGGAAATAAAATCATATAATATTGAAATTATGGTGTTTTCTACTTTGTCTACTTTAAGAACCCTGTATTTATGGTATCCTAAACAACAGAATATAGATGCAAATATTTTGAAAAAAGATATGATCTCTGTGTTGCTTAAAGGGGTGGTCTAGTTTAATACTTTTTATTATTTAGATTCAATATGAATAAAGAGATTATTTGCCTATCAAACTAACAATCGTTAGTTTTGTTTAACTATAACGATATAGTTAAATTAGAGTATGACAGATTTTTATCCCATACGAGTTTCTGAACTTAATAAAGAAACCAACGATTGCGCATCTATCACTTTTGATGTGCCAGAGGAGCTAAAAGATACATTCTTATATAAGCAAGGGCAGTATCTTACGCTAAAAGCAGATATAGATGGTAACGAGGTAAGACGATCATATTCTCTATGTTCGAGTCCCGTAGAAAACAAATGGCAAGTAGCTGTTAAGCAGATTACTCAAGGAGTGTTCTCTACTTATGCTAATAATGATCTTAAAGTAGGAGATGTGTTAGAAGCAATGCCTCCTATGGGAAATTTTTATGTAGATGTAGCTCCATCAAAAGCCAAAAATTATATTGTTTTTGCAGCAGGAAGTGGAATTACCCCTATTTTATCAATACTAAAAACTCATTTAGCATCAGAGCCAAATAGTACTTTCAAGCTCTTTTACTTGAATCGAAACGTTAAATCAATTATCTTTAAGGAAGAGATTGAGGCACTGAAGAATATATACTTTGGTCGGCTCGAGATTTTTTATTTTCTAACAAAAGAGCAAAGAGATATTCCATTACTCAATGGGCGATTTACTGTAGAGAAGATGCAAGAGCTTACCAGTAAGGTAATCGACGTATCAGGAGTAGATGAATGTTTTATCTGTGGACCCGAAGAAATGATATTTCTAATAAGAGATGAATTGGTAGAAGCAGGATTGTCTATAGATAAAATTCATTATGAGTTGTTTTTTTCGGGATCGAGTGAAGAAGACAAGAAAAAAGCCGCAGAAGTTGTAGATCATAAGTTTGATGGAACAGAAGTTACAATCATTGATGGAGGAAAAGAATTTCACTTCATTATGGAAGATGATTGTGATAATATATTAGATGGAGCATTGGCTTCTGGAGCAGACCTACCCTTTGCCTGTAAAGGAGGAGTGTGTAGTACTTGTAAATGTAAAGTAGTAGAAGGTACCGTAGAAATGAAAGTAAACTATGCCTTAGAAGAAGATGAAGTAGCCAAAGGATTAGTGTTATCCTGCCAAGCAGTGCCAACCACAGAAAAAGTGGTAGTAGATTTTGATGTATAAAAAATCTTTGTTATTTCGGTAGATGCCGAAACCCTTTTCATAATAAAAAATCAAAGGTGATGAGTGAAAAAGAAATAAAAAATTTGGAAGAAATCTTTGAGCAAAGGATCGCTCGAGATGAAAAGATTGAACCTAAGGATTGGATGCCTGAAAAATACCGCAAAACGCATATCAGGCAAATCTCTCAACATGCACATTCTGAGATTATAGGAATGTTGCCAGAAGGAAACTGGATTACTCGTGCCCCTTCATTACGTCGTAAGGTGGCATTACTCGCCAAGGTTCAGGATGAAGCAGGGCATGGATTATATCTCTATAGCGCCTGCGAAACATTGGGAATATCTAGAGAAGAATTGTATGAGCAATTGCATACAGGAAAAGCAAAGTACTCAAGTATTTTTAATTATCCGACTATCAGTTGGGCAGACATGGGAGCGATTGGATGGTTGGTAGATGGTGCCGCTATAATTAATCAAGTACCATTATGTAGTACCTCATATGGCCCATATGCCAGAGCGATGGTACGTGTTTGCAAAGAAGAAAGTTTTCACCAACGTCAAGGATATGAGATTATGATCTCGTTAGCAAATGGTACACCAGAACAAAAAGAAATGGCACAAGATGCATTAAATAGATGGTGGTGGCCATCATTGATGATGTTAGGGCCAGTAGACGCAGAGTCAGTACATACCGCTCAATCCATGAAATGGAAACTGAAACGTAAAACCAATGATGAACTAAGACAACAATTTATCGATCAAACAGTGCCTCAGGCAGATTTGATAGGGTTAACAATTCCTGATCCAGACTTAAAATGGAATGAAGAAACCAAATGCTATGATTTTGGAGAAATTGATTGGGATGAATTCTGGCAAGTAGTAAAAGGTCATGGACCTTGTAATAAAGAACGTTTGTCGGCAAGAGTTGATGCCTGGGAAGAAGGAGAGTGGGTGCGCGATGCAGCAATGGCCTATGCCAAAAAACAAGAAGATAAAAAGCTAAAAAAAGCAATATAATAATTCTGAATTCAGAATTCAAAATTCATAATTATGAAAAATAATTGGCCACTTTGGGAAGTGTTTGTAAGAAGTAAAAACGGATTAGAACATCGTCATTTTGGAAGCGTACATGCTGCTGATGCAGAGATGGCGCTAGAAAATGCAAGAGATGTGTATACACGTAGAAACGAAGGAGTAAGTATTTGGGTAGTAGAATCAAAGAATATTACAGCAACAAATCCTGAAAATAGCGGAGAATTATTCGAACCCGCTCAAGATAAAATATATAGGCACCCAACGTTTTATTCGTTGCCTGATGAGGTAAAACACATGTAGTTCTTGTTAGTACAAGTATTATAACATCCTAAGAATACGGGGTTGCTATTTAAAAAATAAAACTATTTATATAATATATCCGTTTTACGGGCAGTATGATGAAAAACGAAAATATAATACAATATATCTATGGAATTGCTGATAACGCTTTAATTCTTGGTCAGCGATTGTCAGAATTATGTGGTCATGGACCTATTCTAGAAGTTGATATTGCAATGACCAATATGGCATTGGATTTATTAGGGCAAACCCGAAGTTATTATCAGTATGCCGCACAACTATCTGGTGAAGAAAAAACAGAAGATGATGTTGCTTTTTTAAGACTAGAAAAACAGTATAGGAATGTACTCTTAGTAGAACAACCAAATAAACATTTTGGATATATAATAACAAGACAATTCTTTTATGATGTGTTTCATTTGCTATTATTAGAAGAACTACAAAATAGTAAAGATGAAACATTATCAGCAATAGCAAAAAAAGGAATAAAAGAAGTAAGCTATCATCAGCGGTTTTCGTCTGATTGGATAAAGAGATTAGGTGACGGAACAGCAGAGAGTCATAATAAAATACAGGAGGCTGTAGATGATTTATGGCAATATACAGATGAGTTGTTTCATATGACAGAAGATGATGCTATAGCGTTAGAAAATGGAGTAGGAGTAGATACTGCTACTTTGAAAGAAAAATATAATAATAGAATCAAAGAAGTGTTAGAAGAAGCTTCACTTGTTGTACCAGAGACCAAATGGTTTCAAAAAGGAGGAAAACAAGGGATTCATAGTGAGCATATGGGGTATTTGCTAGCAGACTTACAATATATGCAACGTACCTATCCTAATATGAAATGGTAAAAAATGCAGAATACCGAATTTAGAATATTTAATGATGAAGAGATAAACTTCAGTCTTAGGTATTAAATGTTCGATATTCGATATGAATTATGACAATAGAACTTGAGCGACATATTGATCCAGCACTGATTCCTATTTTAGAAGAGGTTCATGATCCAGAAATCCCAGTATTATCTATTATGGATATGGGAGTCGTTCGTTCTGCCAGAATATTAGAAAATGTAGTACAAGTTACAATAACACCAACCTATAGTGGTTGCCCAGCAATGGATGTGCTTGGAGAAGATATTATTAATGCCTTTGCAAAAGAAAATATCGAAGCCAAGGTATCACTGGTCTTATCGCCAGCATGGACTACAGATTGGATTACCCCAAGAGGTAGAAAAGCGCTAGAAAAATATGGTATCGCAGCACCATTAGATGAAGAGGCAGATAAAGAAGCATTATTAGGAGGAAAAAAAATAGTGAAATGTCCTCAATGTAGTTCGACTAATACAAAGATGATAAGTCAATTTGGCTCTACAGCATGTAAAGCCCTATTTCAATGTAATGATTGCTTAGAACCTTTTGATTATTTCAAATGTCTTAAGTAATAACGGTATAAATACTTATTGTTTATATGAGGTTAATAATGAAATCAAACTTAAAAGGAATGAGAATTTTAAGAGTTTTAGCAATACAATTATTACTAATTCTTTTAAGCACACAAGTTATAGCTCAAGAAGAAGAGTTTGTAGAAGAATTTTCCTTAGGGGCGATAATGGAGTCGCCAAAAGAGTTACAAGTCATTGAGAACTCAATAAAGAATATGAAAATAAAGAAACTTTTTTTTGAAGGTTTAATAGAAGAAGAGTTTGATTCAATAAAACATGAATTTGATGAGCTTAATAAATTAAAGGTAAGAAAAAAATTAAATGGAAGGGTTGAAGCTAATGGAATAGGTAGCATCGATCCAATGGGGTGTTCTTTGGGTATTATAGATTTTGATTCCAAATCAAATTCAAATAAATATATATATAGGATTAGTTATGAGTATATAAAAAAACTTAATGGTCAAATTAAAATTAAGGTATTAACAATAAATAAAAATGATCAAAAAATAACTCAATTTCCAAAATTATATACAATAACAAAAGATCAGATAAACAGGCTAGGTAAAGTATTAAAGGGAGAAGATAATAAAGCTAAAATTGAGTTACTAAGCTCCTTTTTGAGAAATAGTGAAAAGTCATATAAACATGGAATTTTTCCCTATGTATTAAGTGATGATCATTTTGCGAGATATCATGGTAATCTCTCTTGGTACTATTTATTAGAGGGAAAAGGAGGAGAAGCATTGAAACATGCAAAAAAAGGATTAGGTTTATCAAGGGGAAACGAAAAATGGATAAATGTCAATCTTATTCTTGCATACTTTTTTGAGAGTGAAACAAAGAAAGGATTAGAATTATTTCTTAAACATAAGGACGAAAATTATAAAGGAAAAACTATTAAAAATATGTTGATTTCTGATATAAATGAATTAGAAGAAAAAGGCTTTAAACTTCCAAATAAAAGAGAAATTAAGCAAGTACTAGAAGATGAATAAGCAATTTTGATATCGAGAAGAAAATGCCGTATAATAAACTATAATACAAAATTAAATTAAAAAAATAAATATGCCTTCAATCGAATTGCAAATTGAAAATGGAGTAGCAAGAATAACGTTAAACAGACCTGAAGCTTTTAATAGCTTTAATCGGGAGATGGCATTGTTGTTACAAAAAACATTAGATGAATGTAAGACAAATGATGAGGTAAGAGCCATTATACTTACAGGAAACGGAAAAGCTTTTTGTGCAGGTCAGGATCTTAAAGAAGTCACTTCACCAGAATTGAATCCAGGTTTCAGAAAAATACTCGAAGAACATTATAATCCAATTATAGAAAGAATAAGAAGTATCGAAAAACCTGTCATTGCCGCAGTAAATGGTGTTGCTGCAGGAGCAGGAGCTAATATTGCGCTGGCATGTGATATTGTGGTAGCTTCAGAAGTAGCAAGCTTTATACAGGCGTTTAGTAAGATTGGATTGGTACCAGATAGTGCAGGAACCTTTTTTCTACCTAGATTAATAGGTTTTCAAAAAGCATCTGCCCTAATGATGTTAGGAGATAAAGTAAGCGCCAAAGAAGCAGAGCAATTAGGTATGTTGTATAAAGTGTTTGAAGGAGCAACTTTTGAAGAAGAAGTTTCCAAACTGGCTTTAAAAATGGCGCAAATGCCCACCAAAGCATTAGGGCTAACCAAAAGATTGTTAAACCAATCAATGGTCAATACCCTAGAAGAACAATTAGCAATAGAATCTGATTTACAAATAGAATCGGCAGAAAGCGAAGATTATGCAGAAGGCGTAAATGCATTTATAGAAAAACGAAAACCAGTATTTAAAGGGAAGTAAGACCAAATATTACATTTTAAAATTTAAAATATAAAACCGAAAAATATTAAATGTAAAAGTGACTAAATAAAATCTCTTTTAAAAACTTTGACATTTTGTATTTTACATTTAAAATTTATGATTTATAAAGTTGGAGTAATAGGATCAGGAACCATGGGTAGTGGTATTGCACAAGTTGCTGCCACAGCAGGGTGTAAAGTAAAAGTATATGACACCAAGCAAGTAGCTTTGGATAAAAGTAAGCAAGCTTTAGAAAAAGTGCTTTCTCGATTAATAGAAAAAGGAAGAATAGATCAAGCAGAGAAAACGCGTATTCAAGGTAATATATCGTATGTAGATACTCTAAAAGGACTTAGTGATGCAGATCTTACTATTGAAGCTATTATTGAAAACCTCGAAATTAAGAAGAAGGTATTTTCAGAACTAGAAACATATGTTTCTGAAGATGCTATTATAGCATCAAACACCTCCTCTTTATCTATAGCCTCTATAGCCTCTTCTTTACAAAAACCAGAGCGATGTATAGGAATTCATTTCTTTAACCCAGCTCCTTTAATGAAATTGGTAGAAGTAATTCCAGCAGTACAAACCTCGGCAGAAGTAACAGAGAAAATAGTACAGGTTATCAAAGACTGGAAAAAAGTAGTAGCCTTGGCAAAAGACACTCCAGGATTTATAGTAAACCGTGTAGCACGTCCCTTTTATGGAGAATCCTTACGGATTTATGAAGAGGGGTTGGCAGATATAGCGACAATAGATTGGAGTCTCAAAACTCTTGGAGGATTTAGAATGGGGCCCTTTGAGTTGATGGATTTTATAGGAAATGATATTAATTACACAGTAACAGAAACTGTATTCAATGCATTTTATTACGATCCCCGTTATAAACCATCTTTTACACAAAAAAGATTGTCTGAAGCTGGATATCTAGGAAGAAAAACAGGGAAAGGGTATTATGAGTATAGTGAGAATGCAGTCAAACCAGCACCCGTAAAAGACGAAATATTGGCACAATCAATTTTTGATAGAGTATTGGTGATGTTGATTAATGAGGCAGCAGATGCCTTGTTCTGGAATATAGCCTCTGCAGAAGATATTGATAATGCCATGACCAAAGGAGTAAATTATCCTAAAGGACTATTGAGCTGGGCAGACGAAAAAGGAATTGAATGGTGTGTGAATGCATTAGACAATCTTTATAATGAATATCGAGAAGATCGATATAGATGTAGCCCGTTATTAAGAAAAATGGTAAGAGAAAATTCAACATTCTTCTCACTGGTTTAAAGGGAGATGAATAAGGATTAAAAAATAAATATAGAATAAAAATAAGTAAATGAAAGACCTCAAACCTGTTCCTTCAAAACTCATTCCTGAACAAATGCTCAGTCAAGACCCGTTTAGTCAATGGCTAGGTGTTGAAATTCTTGATGTAGAAAAGGGAAGATGTAAAGTAGGAATGACCATAAGAAAAGAAATGCTCAATAGTATGAGCAAAGCACATGGAGGGATTTCGTACAGCCTGGCAGATACAGCCTTTGGTTTTTCTGCCAATACACACGGTAAGTATGCAGTATCTATAGAAACTTCGATCAATCATATCGAAGCGTTAGAAGAAGGAGATTATATTACCGCAGAAGCTGTTACAGATATTATTAAAACCAGAGTAGGATTTAATATTGTAGAAGTAAAAAGAGGAGATGATATAGTAGCACTCTTTAAAGGAGTAGTGTATAGAACCAGCAAAGACTGGGAGAAATAAAATGTAAAACCGCTAAATGTAAAATGATAAATAAAAAAGTGGATAGATACTGCTTTTGAGTTATAGATTTTACATTCTAAAATTTAAAATTTTGAAAGACGCATACATCATAGACGGAGTTCGTACTCCAATAGGGAGTTATAAAGGAACATTATCAGCAGTACGTACTGATGATTTAGGAGCTTTGGTAATAGAAAAATTAATAGAAAATAATCCTGATATTCCAAAAGAAGCCTATGATGATGTCATTATGGGGTGTGCTAATCAAGCAGGCGAAGATAATCGTAATGTAGCAAGAATGTCGGCATTATTAGCAGGATTACCTTATACAGTTCCAGGAGAAACTGTGAATCGTTTATGCAGCTCAGGATTATCAGCAATAATCCATGCCAATAGAGCCATCAAAGCAGGAGACGGAGATTTGTTTATCTCTGGAGGAGTAGAGAATATGACGCGGGGTCCATATGTAATAGCAAAACCATCATCAGCCTTTGGTAATGATTCAAAGATGTATGATTCTAGTTTTGGATGGAGATTTGTAAACAAAAAAATGGATGAACTATACGGTACAGGCGGTATGGGGAATACTGCAGAAAATCTGGTAGAGAAATACAATATCTCTAGAGAAGATCAGGATGCTTTTGCTCATTGGAGCCAAATGAAAGCGACCAATGCTCAAAAATCAGGGAGACTAGCAAAAGAAATAACGACTGTAGAGATTCCACAGCGTAAAAAAGATCCCATCCTTTTCTCTAATGATGAGTTTGTAAAACCAACCACCACCAAAGAAATATTAGCAAAATTACGCCCTGCGTTCAAAAAAGATGGGAGTGTAACTGCAGGAAACTCTTCAGGGTTAAATGATGGAGCAGCTGCTACCATTGTAGCCTCAGAAGATGCAGTTAAAAAATACAACCTAAAACCATTAGCCAGAATAGTAAGCTCTGCTGTAGTAGGAGTAGAACCTAGAATTATGGGGATTGGACCAGTTCAGGCATCTAATAAAGCATTAGAAAAAGCAGGGATTACAATGGATGATGTTGATGTGATAGAACTTAATGAAGCCTTTGCATCACAAGCATTAGCATGTATTAGAGAATGGGGATTGGCAGATAATGACCCAAGAATAAACCCTAACGGGGGATCGATTGCCATAGGACACCCACTGGGAGTTACAGGAGCTAGAATTGCATATTCTGCCGCTTTAGAATTACAAGAACAAAACAAGCGTTATGCATTGATCACGATGTGTGTTGGTGTAGGGCAAGGATATGCAGCAGTAATTGAAAATGTGAATATATAGTAAGTAATTTTAGAACTATTGTTTGTTACTCTAGTATAGACTAGAGGTTATAATAGAAAGTATAATATAAAATATCCAAGCACACTCCTCTATAGAGGATCAAGGGGTTAGAGTATGAAAAAACTAGAAAGCTACATAAACGGAAAATGGACTTCGGGTTCTGGAGATGGTATTATCATGCATGATGCCGTAACAGGAGAAGTTATTGGAGAATCTACTACTAAAGGATTGGATATACCAGAAGTATTACAATACGGTAGAACCAAAGGTGGAGAGGTAATTAGAAAGATGACCTTTCAGCAACGAGGTAATATGCTCAAAAAACTAGCATTATATCTTACCAAACGCAAAGAAGAATTTTATGAATTGAGTTATCGCTCAGGAGCAACCAGAGTAGATAGTTGGATTGATATAGAAGGAGGATTTGGTAACCTTTTTGCCAATGCATCCTTACGTAAATTGTTTCCTAATCAGTCCTACCATGTAGAAGGGGATCCAATAGACCTTTCTAAAGGAGGTAGATTTATGGCACATCACATTTTGGTACCCAAAAAAGGAGTAGCAGTACATATCAATGCCTTTAATTTTCCTATCTGGGGGATGCTAGAGAAATGTGCAGTTAACTGGATGGCAGGAATGCCTGCGGTAGTATTGCCTGCACCACAAACAGCATATCTTACAGAAGCAGTAGTACGTGTTATTATAGATTCTGGAATACTACCAGAAGGATCATTACAGTTGCTGAGTGGTATGACCAAAACAATTCTAGATACAGTAGAATCTCAGGATGTAGTTACTTTTACAGGATCAGCACATACAGGAAGGTTGTTAAAATCACACCCAAGACTGATAGAAGAATCTGTGCCTTTTACAATGGAAGCAGACTCATTAAATGCCTCTATTCTTGCAAAAGATGCAATACCAGGGACACCAGAATTTAATTTGTTTATCAAAGAAGTACGAAAAGAAATGACCGTAAAATCTGGTCAAAAATGTACTGCGATACGTAGAATAATTGTACCATCAGAATTAGTAGAGGATGTACAGATAGCATTAGGGCAACAATTAGACAAAGTAACTATAGGAGACCCAAGACTCAAAGAAGTACGGATGGGAGCTCTGGCAAGCAAGCAACAAGTAGAAAGTTTTAAAAATAATGTAACTCAAATTGCCAAAACTGCACAAATAGTATACGGTGATTTGGATAGAATAGAAACCATTGGGGCAGACGCACAGAAAGGAGCTTTCGTAAGCCCGATACTGCTTAGAGAAGATCAACCATTTAAGAACAATGGGGTTCATGAGATCGAAGCATTTGGCCCCGTATCTACAATAATGCCATACGATACCCTAGACGATGCCATTACATTATCACAAATGGGTAAAGGATCATTAGTATCCTCAATCTTTACCTATGATGATAACATTGCCAGAGACTATATTGTTGGAGCAGCATCTCATCATGGTCGTATTTTGGTAGGAAATAGAGAAAACGCAAAACAAAGTACAGGTCATGGTTCACCATTACCATTACTCACTCACGGAGGACCAGGACGTGCTGGTGGAGGTGAAGAAATGGGAGGAATGCGAGGAATAAAACATTATATGCAACGTTGTGCGATACAAGGAACTCCAACCACACTTACAGAGGTAACAGGAATCTATCAGGCAAACGCCGCATATAAAGAATCAAAAAACCACCCATTCTCATATCACTGGGAGGATATCGAGCCTGGAATGTCTATCAAAACACATAAACGTACAGTTACTGATACAGATATTATCAGTTTTGCAAACCTCACTTGGGATCATTTCTATGCCCATACGGATATTACATCACTAGAAGGAAGCATTTTTGAAAAACGTACAGCACACGGGTACTTTATTCTGGCAGCCGCAGCGGGATTATTTGTATATCCTAATAAAGGGCCAGTAGCAGCAAATTATGGATTAGAAGAATGTAGATTCTTACGACCAATCTATCACAATGATACCGTATATGTACGATTGACCTGTAAGCAAAAAGTAGATCGTGATGTAGCAAGTGCAGAACACCCTAGCGGAATTGTAAAATGGTTTGTTGAGGTTTTTGATGCAGAAGATGAGTTGGTAGCAATTGCAACTATTCTAACAATGGTACAGAAAAAACAAACCACACTGGTAGAAATGACTGAAGCAAAAATCGAAGAATGTTTGTATAAGTTAACAGCAGATACCAAACCAGAATGGGGTATCATGACAGCGCAGCATATGATTGAGCATTTGGAATATACTTATAAAATAGCATCAGGAGAACATCAGGATTTTGAAATTGCTACTCCAGAAAAAATTCTGGATAAAGTACGTAATAGCTTATATAATTATGAGCCATTTCCTAAGAATACAGATTTCCCACTGCTCAAAAAAGGAGTGCTAGAAGAATTAAAACACGCTGATCTGGAAACGGCTATCACAAAACTGAACGAAGCAAGAGAAGAATACAAAACATATTTCAAAGAAAATCCAGAAGCAAAATTAAAGAATATTGTTTTTGGAGAATTGAATAAATATGAATGGTATTTACTAGAAAGAAAACATTTAAATCATCATTTTTCACAGTTTGGGATATTACCCAAACTGTGAAAAATTCCCGTGGAGACGGGAATCTAAACTATGAAAGAATGAGAGTTTTATAATTAAATGATAGTTTGGAGCGTCTATATAATAACAAATAAACCTAATGGGGTTCTTTATATTGGAGTAACTAAAAATTTGAAAAGAAGGATACAACAACATAAAAATAAAGCGCATCCAACAACATTTTCAGCAAGATATAATCTCAATAAACTGGTGTATTTTGAGAATTATGAAACAAAAGATGAAGCATATACCCGAGAAAAGAGAATGAAAAAATGGAATCGGGAATGGAAAATAAAAGTGATCGAAAAAGGAAACTTAAATTGGATTGATTTAAGTAATAATTTGAGAGAATAGCTATTTAAAAATAATGTAGAATTAAAATAATAAGATTTCCGCCTATGCGGGAATGCAAGTAATGACACAACCATACGTAAATATAACAGTAGAAAATCAGGTAGGAACCATTGAGTTTTTTCATCCTGCGCATAACTCCTTGCCAGGAGATATTTTGGCAAAATTAGCACAAACAATTACTGATGCTGGTACCAATGATGCTATCAAGGTAATTGTATTAAAAAGTGGACGAGACAGAACTTTTTGTGCAGGAGCAAGTTTTAAAGAACTGATCAATATCAATGATGCAGAAACAGGAAAAGTGTTTTTCTCTGGCTTTGCCAATGTGATCAATGCAATGCGTAAATGTCCGAAGTTTATTATTGGGCGAGTACAAGGTAAAACTGTTGGAGGAGGCGTAGGATTAGCTTCTGCAACAGATTACTGTATGGCTACAAAGTATGCATCGATAAAACTAAGTGAACTTAACGTAGGGATAGGGCCATTTGTAGTAGGGCCTGCTGTAGAACGTAAAATAGGATTATCTGCAATGACACAGATAGCTATTGATGCCAATTCGTTTTATGATGCAGAATGGGCAAGAGATAAAGGATTGTTTACCAAAGTTTATGAAGATGTAGAAACGCTAGATGCAGAAGTAAAGGCTTTTGCAGAACACTTATGTACGTATAATCCTGAAGCAATGAAAGAGATGAAACAAGCCTTTTGGAAAGGAACAGAAGATTGGGACACCTTATTGGCAGATAGAGCTGTAATCAGTGGTAGACTGGTGCTAAGTGATTTCACCAAAGAAACATTGAAGAGGTTTAAGTAACTAAGAAATTAAAAACCGCAAAATGTAAAATTTTAAATAATAAAGTATATAAAAATGAAAGAAGATGAATAAGACTTTAGTTTTTGTATTTGATATTTGAAATAGAGTAAAATATTAAGATGTAGAGTTTTAGTTCTATTAATTGTTTTGATTTTTTTAGATTTAGCATTTAATATGTAAAACTTGAAATTTTGAAAGAAAAGTTAATTCAAAAGTTTGATTTACAAGAACGACTTGTGAAATTTTCGGCAAATATTATTCTTAGTGTGAATGGTTTAAGCAAAGGATATGCTTCGGAGCATTTAGCTAAACAATTGATTCGATCTGCTACTTCTTCTGCCTTAAATTATGGAGAAGCACAAAGTGCAGAATCGAAAAAAGATTTTATTCATAAAATGAAGATATGTCTTAAAGAGCTAAGGGAGTCACAGATTAATTTGCAAATTTTGAATGAAGCACAATTGATTAATGATTATGGTAAGTTTAATATAATTAAACAAGAATGTAAAGAGCTTGTAGCTATTTTTACAACTAGCATTAAGACATCAAATAGGGTCTAATAATGTAAAACCGAAAAATGATGAATAAGAAAGAAGACGAATACTACTTTAGTGTTTTACATTTTACATTTTACATTTATAATTTAATATTTAACAATGATTTACTCTTTCAAAGGATATATACCCGTAGTACACCAAAGCAGTTTCGTACATCCATTAGCCGCAGTAACTGGTAATGTGATTATTGGCAAAAATTGTTATATAGGACCAGGAGCAGCGATACGTGGAGACTGGGGAGAAATTATTTTGGAAGATGGAGTGAATGTGCAGGAAAACTGTACCGTACATATGTTTCCAGGTAAATCAATTGTACTCAAAGAAAGTGCACATGTGGGGCATGGCGCTGTAATCCACGGAGCTAATCTTGGACGTAATTGTCTGATTGGTATGAATACAGTTATTATGGATGATGCAGAAATCGGAGACGAATGTATCGTAGGAGCAATGTCATTTGTAAAAGCAAAAACGGTATTTGAAAAACGAAGTCTGATTGTAGGCAACCCTGCAAAAGTAATCAAAGCGGTAAGTGATGAAATGATCGCATGGAAAACTAAAGGAACAAAACTATACCAGCAACTACCCACAGATTGCTATGAATCATTAAAAGAAGTAGAACCGCTAAGAGAAGTTCCTGAAAACAGAGAAACACAAGAAGCATTTTATAAAACACTAGAAGAATTTAAACAAAAGTAAATTCACGAGATGGTGTACAAAAGAGGTAAAATAAAAAAGAAGTATATTTAAACTAACAAACATTAGTTAACCAAAATGGCAACAGTAGAATTAAAAATGCCCAAAATGGGCGAAAGTATATCAGAAGCTACCATTCTTAACTGGTTGAAGAATGTTGGCGACACTGTAGAAGAGGATGAAACGATTTTGGAAGTGGCTACAGACAAAGTAGATTCAGAAGTGCCTTCTCCTTGTAATGGTGTAATTGCAGAAATACGATATCAGCCTAATGAAGTAGTAGAGATAGGACAGGTAATTGCAATAATCAATGCAGGTGCAAGTGCAGTATCATCTGATCAAAAACAACAAGAGACTAAAAGTGAACCAGTAGAAGGTTCATCAAAAATAGAGAAGCCTGCTGTTGTAACATCAGCAAAAAATAATGTTCCCAACCTACAGCTTTCAAATTCAGAAGTAAACGATGGGTTTTTATCTCCTTTGGTCATTAGTATTGCCCAAAAAGAGAACCTGAGTGTAGAAGAACTACAAAGTATTGTAGGTACAGGAGCAGAAGGGCGTATTCGTAAAAGTGATGTAGTACAGTATCTAAAAAACAGAAAACATCCTTTGCCAAGCAGGCCACAATCACAGGCACAAGCACAAGCACCCAAGTCAACATACAATGCTCCTCCTATCTCATTTGTAGAAGGAAAAGATCGTATTGTAGAGATGGATCGTATGCGCAAAATGATTGCAGATCATATGGTGTATTCTAAGCATACATCTCCTCATGTAACTAGCTATATAGAAGTAGATGTAACCAATATTGTGAATTGGAGGAATGAGGTAAAAGTAGCGTTTCAGGAAAAGTATGGAGAGAAACTTACCTATACTCCAATTTTTGTAGAGGCAGTAGCCAAGGCAATTCAGGAGTATCCTATGATCAATGTATCTGTAGATGGCAAAAAGATTATAGTACATGATGATATTAATGTAGGTATGGCAACCGCACTACCTAGCGGAAACTTAATTGTTCCTGTAGTAAAAAATGCCAATGAGAAAAACTTATTGGGATTAGCAAAACGTGTAAATCATCTGGCAAATAGTGCAAGAAATAATAAACTGAAACCCGATGAAATACAAGGAAGCACCTTTACTATTTCTAATGTAGGAACTTTTGGTAGCTTGATGGGCACACCCATCATTAATCAACCCGAAGTAGCGATTTTGGCACTCGGTATAATTAAGAAAAGACCAGAGGTGATTACTACAGAAAAAGGAGATGAGATTGCGATACGAAGTATGATGTACTTATCGCTTTCTTTTGATCACAGGGTAGTAGATGGATTTTTAGGAGGGTCATTTTTACGCAAAGTAGGAGATGAACTAGAAGCTTTTGATAGCAGTAGAGAAATATAATTACAAACAATTGCGCAAGGGATAGTAGCGGCATCCTTTTGTGTTAGGGATACCTAATGCAAAAGATATAGCGAATAGCCCGATCCCAATGGGATGCGCCCAAAACAGTACTAATGGAGCAACACATTAAAATTACAAAGACTTCACATTCAAAATTAGCGGATATTGATTTTGATAATATCCCTTTAGGAAAAACTTTTACCGATCACATGTTTATCTGTGAATATGAAGATGGTGTATGGCTAAATCCAAGAATAGAACCTTTGGAATTAATCCCTACCCACCCTGCTGCGATGGCATTGCATTATGGACAGGCAATTTTTGAAGGAATGAAGGCAACCGTAGGAGAGAATAATACTCCATTATTATTTAGACCAGAAGAAAATGCAAAACGACTTAATCACAGTGCTGCCAGAATGGGAATGCCAGCTGTACCTGAAGATCTTTTTGTAGAAGCTGTAAAACAAATTGTAGGAGTAGAAAAAGGATGGATACCTCCGCAAGAAGGAAGTGCTTTATACCTGCGTCCATTTATGTATGCAGACGAACCTTTTATTGGTATGCGAGCAGCCACAAGCTATAAATTTATTGTAATCTGTTCTCCTGCAGGACCTTTCTTTACCAAAAAGATACGTCTATATGCTGAGACTGAATATATAAGAGCGGCAGATGGAGGTACTGGAGAAGCAAAAGCAGCAGGAAACTATGCAGCAGCGATCTTGCCAACAGAAAAAGCCAAAGCCAAAGGATACGATCAAGTATTATGGTTAGATGCCAACGAGCATAAGTATATTCAGGAGGTAGGAACGATGAATATCTTTTTTAAGATTGATGGTAAGTTTATTACTCCCAATACAAGTGGCTCTATCTTAAAAGGAATTACTAGAGACAGTGCTATTACCTTATTAAAAGATAAAGGGTTTGAAGTTGAAGAACGCCCTATAACGATAGATGAAGTAATACAATACTCAAAAGAAGGAAAGCTTGAAGAAGCTTTTGGTACTGGTACGGCTGTTGCCATTGCTATGGTAGAAGCGATTGGGTATAATGATGAGGTAGTCACATTGCCAGAAGCAAACCCTGTAAGTCTGGATATGAAAAATACACTAGACGAAATCAAGGCACAGAAAAGAGAAGATACACACGGGTGGATTGTACCAGTGGCTGTTGAAGAAAAAGTAAAATAAACGAATCAAGATCTAGTATAGTCATTCTGGAATACACTTGAATTCATATATCAAAAACTACAGTAAAAATGGTAGCTGAAAAGACGATAGCAAAAGAAGTATTACAAAAAGCATTTACAACGCTTTGTACTGCCAAATCGATGGCAGAATTGTATGAAGAGAACTTTAAAATAGTTTCAAAATATGTGCATGCTACATCTAGAGGGCATGAAGCCATTCAGATTGCTACAGCAATGCATTTATTGCCTCAGGATTATGCTTTTCCTTATTATCGTGACGATGCGATGTTATTAGGAATTGGTATGCGTCCGTATGATTTGATGTTGCAGTTACTGGCAAAAAAGGAGGATCCTTTTTCTGGTGGAAGAACCTATTATTCGCATCCAAGTTTGAGAGATGATGATAAACCAAAAATTCCACATCAATCCTCTGCAACAGGAATGCAAGCAATACCTTCTACGGGCGTTGCTATGGGAATACAGTACAAAGAATTGGTTGATCTGGATGATAAAACATTACAGGACAAGCCTCTGGTAGTATGTTCACTAGGAGATGCTTCTGTTACAGAAGGTGAGATTGCAGAAGCTTTCCAAATGGCAGCATTAAAGCAGTTACCTATTTTATATCTGGTACAGGATAATGGATGGGATATCTCTGCAAATGCAGCAGAAACCAGAGCGCAAAATGCATATGAGTATGCACAAGGGTTTAATGGGTTGGATGCAATCTCTATAGATGGTGCAAATTTTACAGAAAGTTACCTGGCATTGCAAGAAGTTATAAAAACTATTAGAGAAGAAAGACGCCCGATGCTGGTACATGCCAAAGTACCTTTACTAAACCATCATACCTCTGGTGTGAGAATGGAGTGGTATCGTGATGATTTGGAAGAAGCTCGCTCTCGTGACCCATACCCAGTATTGAAAAAGCAATTGCTAGAGAATGGTTTTACAGAAAAAGAGATACAAGCTATTGAAGCTGAAACAAAAGCGGTTGTAGCCAAAGATTTGGAAGAGGCTATGAAAGCTGAAGATCCAACACCAGAAGATCTGTTTACTCATGATTTTGCACCTACTCCAATTACAGAAGAAAAAGGAGAGCGATCTCCCGCTGATAAAGAAGAAGTGGTGATGGTAGATTGTGCCCTGTTTGCGGTAGAAGAATTGATGAAAGAAAACAAAGAGTGCTTGTTATACGGTCAGGATGTAGGAGGAAGACTAGGTGGCGTATTTAGAGAAGCCGCTACATTGGCTCAGAAATTTGGAGATGAGCGTGTATTTAATACTCCTATTCAAGAAGCTTTTATTGTAGGATCAACAGTAGGAATGTCTGCCGTAGGGTTAAAACCTATTGTAGAGGTGCAGTTTGCGGATTATATCTGGCCAGGACTTAACCAGTTATTTACTGAGGTAAGTAGATCGTGTTATTTATCTAATGGAAAATGGCCTGTATCGATGATACTGAGAGTTCCTATTGGAGCGTATGGTAGTGGTGGGCCGTATCACTCATCATCTGTAGAATCTGTAGTTACCAATATTCGTGGAATCAAGATTGCATATCCAAGTAATGGAGCAGACCTAAAAGGATTAATGAAAGCGGCATATCACGACCCAAATCCTGTAGTGATTTTAGAGCATAAAGGTTTGTATTGGTCCAAAGTAAAAGGAACAGATGCTGCCAGAACGATAGAGCCATCAGAGGATTATGTATTGCCTTTTGGTAAAGCGAATGTGGTACAACGCATCTGGCCACAAGATGAAAAAGAAACTATGACTATAGTAACCTATGGTATGGGAGTTCATTGGGCGCTTAATGCGACAAAGGATATAAAAGAAACGGTAGAGATTATTGATTTAAGAACATTGTATCCTCTAGATGAGGAAACAATTATGGAATCGGTAAAGAAAACCAAGAAGTGTCTTGTCGTTACAGAAGAGCCTACTAATAATTCTTTTGCAAGAGCATTATCAGGTAAAATTCAGGAAGAATGTTTTAGATCACTTGATGCTCCTGTAATGACGATAGGTTCTGAGAACATGCCAGCCATTCCTTTAAACAGTACGTTGGAGCAAACCATGATTCCTTCTACAGAAAAAGTAAAGCAAAAAATAGAAGAACTACTGAAGTATTAGTGTACTAAAGTACACCGCATTTATATAGCCCTGATTAGTATTATCGGGGCTTTTTTATGAAGAATAAGTATTGAGAAAACCTCTTATTCAATATTAGTTATTCGATATTTTGAATGTTTTTTCATTACGGATTTGTTCTATACTCACCTTTTATTTTTTGTAGAAAAAAACAGTTGTGTGAGGAGTAAGAATTTGATTATGAAAAGGTTATTTTGAATTGATAAAACCTAATATATAACTTAGGGATAAATAATTTGAACCTTATCAAAAAAGGCTTAGTTTTGCAGTACACACACACAAACTTCAGGTATTTCTATACCATCTTGGCAATCCTTATACTGAAAAATAAATATAATTTAATACGATGAGTAACGTATATTTTACATCCATGATGCTATTTGTGATGCTATTATTTTTTTATAATACTGGCACAGCGCAAGATGATCGATCAGTATTAATTGATCTGTATAAGTCTAATCCAAACAATACACTGGATTGGGATATTTCTACAAAAAATATAGAAGATTGGAAAGGTGTACGTATAGAGAATGGAAGAGTAACACATTTAGAAATAAGAAGTGAAAAAATAACGAGTTTACCTGATAGTTTTGGCAACCTTTCTGCACTTATAAAGCTGAATTTATATAATAATCTATTAATAAGACTTCCAGCTAGTTTTGGCAATCTTTCTTCGCTTACCAGTTTAGTGTTGAGAGGTAATGAATTAAAGAGTTTACCTGATAGTTTTGGTGATCTCTCTGCACTTAAAAAGTTAGATTTAGTGTCAAATCAATTAAGCAGTTTACCCAGCAGTTTTGGCAATCTTTCTGCGCTTACAAGTTTGGAATTAACAAAAAATAGATTAAAGGGGTTACCAAACAATTTTGGTCATCTTTCTTCGCTTGAAACTTTAGAGTTAAGTAGTAATGAATTAAAGAGTTTGCCAGAAAATTTTGGTGATCTTTCGGCTCTTACAAAGTTGTATATAAACGGTAATAGGTTAGTAAGTTTGTCTGAAAATTTTGGTAACTTACTATTACTTGAGTGGTTGGACTTAGAATATAATAAAATAATTAATTTACCAGACAGTTTTGGTAAACTTTCTAAGCTTGTTGATTTGAGTTTAGAAAATAACAAATTAAAGAGTTTGCCAGACAGTTTTGGTCATCTTTCTGCACTTACAACTTTACGTTTGAAAAATAATCAATTAACAAGTCTTTCTTATAGTTTTGGTAACCTTTCGTCACTTACAGCTTTGGATTTAAATAGTAATCAATTAACTAGTTTACCAGCCAGTTTTGGAAGTTTAGGGTTACTCGAATGGTTGAATTTAGGAAAGAATCAATTAACGAGTTTACCAGAAAATTTTGGCAACCTTTCTTTACTTTCAGCTTTATTTTTAGGAGAAAATCAATTAACGGGTTTGCCAGACAGTTTTGGAAACTTAAAGAAGCTTAGTGATTTGACATTGCGAGAAAACCAATTAAAGAATTTGCCAAGTAGTTTTGGCAATCTTTCTGCACTTAGGATTTTGCATTTGTATGAGAATCAGTTGACGAGTTTACCAAGTAATTTTGGCAACCTTACGACACTTGAGGTTTTAGAATTGTATAGCAATAAACTAAGGACTTTACCAGATAGTTTTGGTCACCTTTCTGCTCTTACGAAATTGGATATGAACAAAAATCAATTAACAGATTTACCTGATAGTTTTGGTAATCTTTCTTCACTTAAGGTTTTGTTTATAGAGGGTACTATGTTAAAAAGTAATCCAAGCAATCAATTAAGTAGTTTGCCAGATAGTTTTGGTAATCTTTTATCTCTTGAAGAATTGTATTTAAAGTATAATCAATTAACGAGTTTACCAGAAAATTTTGGCAATCTTTCTTCACTTACTTATTTGGACTTAAAAGATAATAGGTTAGAAGGGATGCCAGAGAATTTTGGTCACCTTTCTTTGCTTATTTCTTTAAATCTAGAAGATAATTCAATAGCAAATTTACCAGAGAATTTTGGTCACCTTTCTAAGCTTATAGAACTCAATTTATATAATAATCAATTAACAAATCTCCCAGATAGTTTTGGCAATCTTTCTTCACTTACAGGTTTAAGTATAGGAAAGAATGATATCATTAGTCTACCAGACAGTTTTGGTAACCTTTCTACACTTCAAGAATTAAATTTACGAGACAATAAACTAACTAATCTTTCAGCTAGTTTTGGCAATCTTTCTGCACTTACTCATTTAGTGTTGAGAGGTAATCAATTAAAGGGCTTACCAGATAGTTTTGGAGATCTTTCTACACTCAAAAAATTAGATTTAGCGTCAAACCAATTAAGCAGTTTACCTAGCAGTTTTGGCAATCTTTCTTCGCTTGCTTCTTTTCGTGTAGAACTAAACCCATTAAGCAGTTTACCAAACAGTATAGGAAATCTTAGTTCTCTTACTTATTTTAATATAATGGTAAATAAGTTAAAGAGTTTACCTGAAAGCATAGGTAACCTTTCTGCACTTGAGACTTTTTATTTGAAAGATAACCAACTGAGTCGTTTACCCGATAGTTTTGGTAAGCTTTCTTCCCTTTCCTCTTTGAATTTAGAAGGGAATTCATTAACAAATATACCTAGTAATTTTTGCGACCTTTCTTCGCTTGAAAAGGTAGGTTTGGCCAGAAATCAATTATCTAGTTTACCAGAAAATTTTGGCAATCTTACTTCACTTGAATATTTGGATGTGGGGTATAATCAGTTAAAGAGTTTGCCTGATAGTTTTAGTAATCTTTCTTGGCTTTCAGGTGTATCTTTAGAAGGTAATCGATTTGAAGCTTTATCTCCCTCTTTATGCAAATTTATAAATAACATTCATATGAATGGTTTAGATTCTGGGGGTTGTAAATAGTATTATTTGTAAATGATAAACAAGAGGTTGGGGATTTAATAGTTAGAATTGAGTAATCAGTAGTTACTATTTTTCGGTTTTATATTTATATAGTGTTGAGTCCTAATGTTTCTTAAGGGGATTAATTCAATTTATTTATTTTAGAACTAATTTTTTTAAAATCTTTTGGTTTTATATTAAATGACATCTTGGTATGTTCTTGATAAATTACATTTCCACTTTTGCCATTTACAATGTTTATTATTTTATTATAGTTTACCTGATTCCACATTAGGTAATAGAAATCTTCTTTTTGGTTAAGGATTTTTTCTTCGAGGGTACTGTATTCAAGTATTTCATACTTAAAAGGATAGTCTTTCATTAATTTTTCCAATTCAGGATTCTTTTTTTCTAATCCAAAAAGGGCATTATATCCATATAATAGGTTGGAATCTATATATAAAGTATGATCTTTTAAGTTTTTTAGCTCAGGAAAAACATAGTCATAATAAATATCAATAGACTTTTTGTTTTTTAGGCTTTTATTGACTAGTTGTAGGTAGTTCTTTAAATATCCTAATTTGAAATTGATTAAATTTCCAACAATAACTTCTTCTTCAGCAGAGGGCATTACTACTTGTTGTCTCATTGGGAGTTAGGTTATCAATTAACGTAACGATTGGCTACATAATAAGAGCCGTATGAATTGAGAGGTTCACGTACGGTTCTGAGAGAGGTTTAGGGGTGAAATTCCCCTTTTCCTACTCGACTAGGCAATGTTTATATTCATAGGTAATATTTTTACATTTTCTATTTCAGATGTTTCCATTTTCTGATTCCGTTTCCAATAACTAGGGAAATCAACCCAACAAAGAATCCTTTTATTAAAATTGGGATTTGCCTACCGTTAAAAAAGAAACCGATATAGTTGTTTTCAATATAATTCATATAAGAACTTGATTTTAATATCAAAAAAGATTCAAAAGCCCAACCAATATTCATAAGTAAAGTCAGTAAAAACACTATATAAATTTTCTTTCCAACCTTTCTATTTAACAGTATTAACGGAATTACTGTGTTTAGTAAAAAAAATAGCCAATATAACCAAGCATATAAACCAGTTATTCTATCTAGAAAGACATAATTTTTAGAGATTGGAAACATTAATATCAGTAACCAAGTGATTAAAGTAATTAAACAATAAGTTATTATAGTCCAACGTATAATTTCCAATGTAATTATAGTTTCTATTTTTTCCTTAAAAAAAAGTCTTACAAAGATGATTAGTATAACACCAGTAAAAAGACCTTCGATAATGTTTTTTTCCAAAAACATTGGTAGTTCAATAATTTTATCAATCATTTTTTACTTATTTTTTTGTAGACGTAGGTGATATTGTTCTATAAAAAGACCCTGTGTGACTATCTCTTATTACTTCTCTCTTTAATACTTTAGCTGCTGGTTGGTCGTATGCATCCGAGCAACTACAATATAGAATTTTCTTGATATCCAGGTAGTAATTCTTCTAATTTTTGTATGCTATGA